>NZ_JBQHWC010000008.1:0-119307 GCF_052064155.1 Blautia sp. HCP3S3_C12
TTACCACTGGAAATACAAAATGGATGATATTGAAGAGACTGAGTCTGCATCTGTTTAATATGGTACTTATTAAATGGTCGATGTACTAGATAGAAATGTGCTGCTCTTCAATATGATGTTTCTTTGCATAGCCGGTAAGAATCAGAGTGAGTGCGCCGTCTCCGGTAATATTGCAGGCAGTTCCGAAGCTGTCCTGAAGTGCAAAAATCGTGAGCATTAAAGCAGTGGCGTAATCTCCGAATTTCAGTATACCGGTGAGAAGTCCGAGAGAGGCCATGACAGTTCCACCGGGAACTCCGGGAGCACCTATGGCAAAAACTCCCAGAAGAATGCAGAAAAGAGCCATAGTCCCGGGCGCCGGTACAGCACCATACAGGATTTTGGAAATTGTCATGCAGAAAAAAACTTCTGTCAGCACAGAGCCACAGAGATGAATGTTGGCAAATAAAGGAATACCAAACTGAACCATATCCTTTCTCAGGGGCTTAGCTTTTCCAGCACACTGAAGTGCTACGGCAAGGGTGGCTGCTGAGGACATGGTGCCTATTGCAGTAAGATAGGCGGGAACATAGTGGCGTATAACTTTCAGAGGATTTTCTCTGGCATAGATTCCGGCAGCAGTATACAGGAGAAACAGCCAGATAAAATGACCCAGTAATACAATGACAATAACTTTCAGGAATACAGGAAGCTGTCTGGTAATAGTTCCTTCGTAAGCCAGAGAACAGAAGGTCAGTCCAATGAACAGAGGAAGGATCGGAATAAGGATCCGGGATACCAGGGAAAGAACAATATTCTGAAATTCCTTCAGCAGGGAAGTCATCAGCTGTGCTTTGGTCCATGCAGAAGCCAGACCCAGCATAACAGCCAGAACCAGAGCACTCATGACAGGCATGATCTGTGGAATAGAAAGCTGAAAAATCACATCAGGAAGACTTCTCAGGCTGTCTGCACTGGAGCGGATAGATAAATGTGGAATCAGCAGGTAGCCTGAAGCTGTAGAGAATAAAGCTGCCCCTATGGAAGAAAAATAGGCGATAAAGACAGCAATCCCCAACATGCGGGAAGCATTGTTACCAAGCTGGGTTATGGATGGGGCGATAAAACCGATAATGATCAGAGGAACACAGAAATTGATCAACTGCCCCAGAATATATTTCAGAGTTACGATAACATTTAATGCAGTCGTGGTGAAGGCGGATTCAGAGTTGAAATTTAAAAGCAGGCCGAATCCCATACCCAAGGCTACACTAACCAGAAGCTTAAATGGCAGACTATATAAAAATTTGCTTTTTTTCATAAAAATACCTCCTTTTAAGACAATTATAATATGAAATCGAAAAATCTACAATGGCTGATTGATACTTGCAAGTTTTTGCCAAATCGTGTATATTAAAGGATAGTATAGCATTGAAAAATGCAAAAGGAGGATTACTTACTTATGAAAAAATCACTTTTGCTGGTTCTGGTATTGGGCCTGGCTTTTGCAGCTTCCGGCTGTGGATTTGATCCTACCATTGATTCCAGTGTTATGATCGTAAAAGTTACCCCTACACCGGAGGTGACCCCTACACCGGAAGTGACACCTACACCGGAGGCAACTCCCATACCGGAGGTGACCACAGAGCAGACTGCCAGTGGGGTAAAGGTTGAGGTGAAAAACGGTACCTATTATGCAGCTTCTGAATTGAATCTTCGCTCAGATGCAAGTGCAGATGCAGAACTGGTGACAAGTGTAGCAGCTGGTACAACCTTAAACAGCACGGGGGTATGTGAGAATGGATGGATTCGTGTAGATTACAATGGACAGGTATGTTATGCAAGCGGTGACTTTGTAACAACTACAGCACCTGAAGGAACTCAGGACGGATCAGCAGACCAGGCAGCAGCACAGGATGAGTACGCAGAGCAGTAATCAATAAAAAACAAAATTATAAAATAAAAAGAGGAAGCGCATTGTGACGGAATGCGTTTCCTCTTTTTTAATCCAAACAAACAAGTAGGGAAGCGGATGATTTTATCCTCTTGACTTGGAACAACCGGATTATTGTGGGTAAACCAGCCTGTCCGGTTTGATATCGTAAAGTACTTCTTTCAGAAACTTTCCGGCCAGATATTTTGCCATTGGAAGATTCATATCCAGATAATTACCGCAATCTTTTGCAGCGGCACCGGGGACTTCTCCCTCAAAATCACGGATGAACTCAAAGGTCTCGGTCATCAGGGGTACAATATCACTGGATTCATAGTCTCCAATTAGCAGGAGATAATTGCCGGTGCGGCATCCCATTGGTCCCCAGTAAAGCATTTTTGACCCGAATTCTGGGTGGTTCCTGAGAAATGTGGCAGCCAGATGCTCGATGGTATGAAGCTCTGCTGTATTCATGACAGGCTCTTGGTTTGGGGAGGTCATACGGATATCAAAGGTAGTGACCACGCTGTCACCTGCTTTATCCTTGCGGGAGACATAAATACCGGGCTGTAATTTAATATGATCTATGGTGAAACTTGTTATTTTTTCCATTTGGATTCCTCACTTTCCTATATGATACGATGGTCACAGGCGATATGCCTGTTTTGTCGCTTTTTATTGTAGCAGTCCCTGGGATTTATTTCAAGAGCCTACTTTTTGACTCTAACATCATTATATACGCATGAAAAATATGTGAAAAGAGTTGTTTTTTTTTAATGATACGTTATAATGCAATAAGGAAGCCTGGCGATTTCACAGTAAAACCGGGTATGAAAAAATAGTAAGAATCGGAGGTATAGATTTATGAAGAGAAAATTACTGGCAGCACTTTGTATTACAGCTATGTCAGCAGGACTGCTTGCAGGCTGCGGAAGCAGTGAAAAGGCAGAAGATACATCAAAATCACAGGAAACATCTGCAGAAGATACTTCTGAGCAGGAAAGTAAAACGGATACAAAAACAGAATCCGGGACATCAGACAGTGATGAGGCTGTAAGCGAGAAGGAAGCAGAAGAGGCAGGCTTCTCCGATGGTTCAGAAAGCGAATCAGCAGACAGTTCAGATACTGAAAGCAAGGATGCAGATAAGGAGAGCGCAGATGCTGCGCAGGGAGTACTTCTGGATACCTCAAAAGAGCTTACAGGAACACATCATGCAGAGATAGAGGTCAAGGATTACGGTACCATTGAGGTAGAGCTGGATGCAGATTCTGCACCTGTTACAGTGACAAATTTTGTAAAGCTTGCCCAGGATGGATTTTATGACGGACTTACTTTCCATCGTATTATTGAGGGATTTATGATCCAGGGCGGAGACCCTAATGGAGATGGAACCGGTGGATCTGATGAGAACATCAAGGGAGAATTCAGCAACAATGGCGTGGAAAATAATATTTCCCATACAAGAGGAACTATTTCCATGGCAAGAGCCCAGGACCCGGACAGTGGAAGCTCTCAGTTCTTTATTGTACAGGCAGACAGCACCTTCCTGGATGGGGATTATGCCGGATTCGGACATGTAACAGAGGGTATGGATATTGTGGATAAGATTTGTGAGGATGCAAAACCTACAGATGATAATGGAACCATTTCAAAAGAGGAGCAGCCTGTGATCGAGAAAGTTACGATTATAGACTGATGGAGAATTTGAAAATGCTTGAGGGAAAAACTGTATTACTGGGTGTGACGGGCAGCATTGCGGCATATAAGATCGCCAGTCTGGCCAGCGCATTAAAGAAGCGTCATGCAGATGTGCATGTACTGATGACAGAAAACGCTACAAATTTTATCAATCCCATTACTTTTGAAACTCTCACAGGAAATAAATGCCTGGTAGACACCTTTGACCGGAATTTTCAGTTTCAGGTAGAGCATATATCCATTGCAAAGAAGGCAGACCTAGTGATGATCGCACCGGCAAGCGCAAATGTGATTGGCAAGCTGGCTCATGGGATTGCAGATGATATGCTTACCACCACGATCATGGCATGTAAATGTAAGAAATTCATTTCACCAGCCATGAATACAAATATGTTTAAAAACCCTGTTGTACAGGATAACCTTAAAATTCTGGAGCATTATGGATATGAAGTGATCGCACCGGCAAACGGATATCTGGCATGTGGTGATACAGGTGCGGGCAAGATGCCTGAACCAGAGACATTGCTTGCTTATATTGAAAGAGAAACTGCCTGTGAAAAGGATCTGAAGGGTAAAAAAATTTTGGTAACAGCAGGTCCGACACAGGAGGCAATTGACCCTGTGCGATATATCACGAATCATTCTTCCGGAAAAATGGGATATGCAATTGCGAAAATTGCCATGCTTCGTGGCGCAGATGTTACGCTGGTGAGTGGATGCACTGCTATCGAGCCGCCAATGTTTGTAAATCTGGTACCTGTTGTGACTGCAAAGGATATGTATGAAGCAGTGACTTCTATCAGTAATGAACAGGATATTATCATTAAAGCGGCGGCAGTTGCGGATTATCGCCCTGCAAATGTCAGCGACGAGAAAGTCAAGAAGAGAGAGGGACAGATGTCCATAGAATTGGAGAGAACAGATGATATTCTGAAATATCTGGGAGAACATAAGCCAACGGGACAGTTTTTGTGTGGATTTTCCATGGAAACCCAAAATGTGATCGAGAATTCCAGAGCAAAGCTGGTAAAGAAAAACTTGGATATGGTTGCAGCAAACAATGTAAAAGTAGAGGGTGCCGGATTCCAGGGAGACACAAATGTACTAACATTGATCACCCGGGAAGAGGAAATTTCACTTCCTCTTATGACAAAAGAAGGTGCGGCTGGCAGACTTCTGGATAAAATTCTGGTTATGACAGCGGGCAGCAAATAAAGAAAAGGATAGAAAGGGAGGCTGTTGCACAAAAGAGATTTGCGGCAGTCTCTTTTCATGTTATATAATTTATAGTAAATTGTAAAAAAGATAAGGAAATGACAGAATGATTTTAGCAATTGATATAGGAAATACGAACATTGTAGTTGGATGTATAGATGAAGAAAAGATTTATTTTACAGAGCGGCTTTCGACAGTGCACACAAAGACAGAGCTGGAGTATGCGGTAGATCTTAAAACTGTACTGGATATTTATCATATAAAACGGACAGACATTGAGGGGTGCATTATTTCTTCTGTTGTGCCTCAGATTACAGATATTGCAAAACTGGCAGCAGAGAAAATTCTGAAAAAAGAGGTTATGGTGCTGGGGCCTGGTGTAAAGACTGGTTTGAATATTGTGATGGATAATCCGGGACAGCTGGGAGCTGATCTGGTGGCTGATGCGGTGGCAGGACTGGCTAGCTATCCGGTTCCTCTTGTGGTGATCGATATGGGCACTGCTACTACAATATCAGTGGTGAACAGCAAGAAACAATATGTAGGTGGTATGATCATGCCAGGTGTGGGAATTTCTTTGGATGCGCTCACTGCCAGAGCTTCCCAGCTTAGTGGAATCAGCATCGATGCACCCAGACATATTATCGGAAAAAATACAATTGAGTGTATGAAAAGTGGGGTGCTTTATAGCAATGCGGCGGCTTTGGACGGAATTATTGACCGCATAGAAGAAGAACTTGGAGAAAAAACAACTGTGATTGCTACCGGCGGTCTGGCAAAGAAGATTGTGCCTCACTGCAGAAAGGAAATCATCCTGGATGAAGAACTGCTTCTCAAGGGCTTGATGTTGATTTACAGGAAAAATAAATAATTCGGGTAAAGTAAAAAAGAGGAATTGACGAAAATGGAAGAACAGCAACATATTTTCACGAACAAAATGCTCCGAACCCTGTTGATACCGGTTATTTTTGAACAGGTACTGAATTCCCTGATGGGAACTGTGGATACCATGATGGTCAGCAATGTAGGCTCTGCTGCAATATCCGCGGTATCTCTGGTGGATTCCATCAATGTATTGGTGATCCAGGCGTTCTCGGCGCTGGCAGCAGGCGGTGCAATCCTCTGTTCACAGTACATAGGTCAGAAAAATCATGAAATGGCAAATAAATCAGCAAGACAGGTATTATTTATCATTACTGCCATATCCGTAGCAGTGACTGCTCTGTGCCTGCTGTTTCGTGTGCTGCTGTTAAAACTGATATTCGGAAAAGTAGAAGCAGATGTTATGACTGCCTCTCAGGTGTATTTCTTCTATACGGCATTATCCTTCCCATTTATAGCACTTTATGATGCGGGAGCATCCATATTCCGGTCCCAGGGAAATACCAGAGGGCCAATGACAGTATCGGTTATTTCAAATGTGATTAATATCGGCGGAAATGCGGCGCTGATCTGGGGATTCAATATGGGAGTGGCAGGAGCTGCCATCGCAACTCTTGCATCCAGAGTCTTCTGTGCTGTAGTGGTACTCTGGCAGCTTCGTATGGACAGACAGCCTATTGTAGTCAGAAATTACAGACAGATCCGTCCGGATGGAAAAATGATTAGAAGAGTTCTGGCTCTGGGAATCCCGTCCGGCATAGAAAACAGCATGTTTCAGCTTGGAAAGCTGGCAATACAGTCTTCCGTATCTACACTGGGGACGGTAGCCATTGCAGCTCAGGCAATGACGAATATCCTTGAGAACCTTAACGGTATTGCAGCTATCGGTGTAGGAATCGGTCTGATGACTGTAGTAGGACAGTGTCTGGGAGCGGGCAGAAAGGATGAGGCAGTTTACTATATTAAGAAATTAAGTGTTCTGGCAGAAATCATTGTTGTTGCAAGCTGTCTTTTGGTGTTTGCCTTAACCATTCCGGTCACAAAGCTGGGTGGTATGGAACCGGAAAGTGCAAGAATGTGTTTCCATATGATATCCTGGATAACGGTTGTCAAACCTATTGTATGGACTCTGGCATTTATCCCTGCCTATGGCCTCAGAGCAGCCGGAGATGTAAAATTTTCTATGATCACATCCTGTATCACTATGTGGACATTCCGTTTTTGTCTTTGTGTATATCTGATCCGTTTCAGAGGCTTCGGCCCAATGGCTGTATGGATTGGAATGTTTACTGACTGGACAGTGCGGGGAATCGTATTTTCTCTTCGCTTCCACAGCAGGAAATGGCTGAAGCATAAGGTAGTATAACAAGGCGGTATAACCATGAAATGCGTTGACTTTTACTGCTCAAAATTATATAATGATTCTCGGAAATAATTCTGGAAAAGCATTACAGGAAGTCAGGTGAAATTCCTGCGCAAGTCCGTTACTGTAACAGCCAGATACTGTCTGCTTTTCATTGTAGAGAGGAAATATGATCTGCGGCAACCAGAGGATATTTCGGGAAAAGAACTTTCAGGAGGGATTTTGTTGCACACAGAAATCCCTCCTTTTTATGTATAGCAATGCTGTGGAGTAATCTGCAGACAGAATGTGACAACAATGCAGCAAGGGAGGCGTCATGAAAAACGGACTGGAAGATTACTACGTGATACGTGGCAATAAAAAAATGAGGTTTGGCTATACAACAGGCTCCTGCGCAGCAGCTGCATGTAAGGGTGCTGCAGAGATCCTGCTGGGTGGTGTCATGCAGAAGGCTGTCACCTTGATGACTCCTAAGGGAATCCTGCTTACACTGGAACTGAAAGATATCCGAATTGAAGAGGATAGAGTGACCTGTGCAATTCAGAAGGATGCAGGAGATGATCCAGATACTACCAATGGAATTCTGGTCTATGCCACAGTGCAGAAGACAAAAGAACCGGGAATCATCCTTGACGGAGGCATTGGCGTGGGAAGGGTAACAAAAGCCGGACTTTCCCAGAAAATCGGGGAAGCAGCTATTAATCCTGTGCCAAAGGCCATGATTTTGCGTGAAGCCACAGAAATCGCTGAGAAATATGATTATGAGGGTGGTCTGAAAATCATCATTTCCGTTCCTGAAGGTGTGGAAATTGCAAAGAAAACCTTTAATCCACGTCTGGGAATTGTGGGAGGAATCTCCATTCTGGGAACTTCCGGGATTGTAGAACCTATGAGCGAAGCTGCTCTTGTACAGAGCATCAATGTAGAGATGAAGCAGCATTTTTTCCAGGGAGAAGAATATCTTCTGGTAACACCGGGAAATTACGGGGCAGATTATCTGCGGGAGCATATGGATCTCCCTTATGAAAAAAATATTAAATGCAGCAATTATGTAGGTGAGACCATTGACATGGCAATTGATATGGGAGTTAAGGGAATCCTTTTCATTGCTCATATCGGAAAGTTTGTAAAAGTTGCAGCAGGAATCATGAATACCCATTCCCACAGTGCAGATGCCAGGATGGAAGTGCTGGCATCCAATGCGATCCGGGCAGGAGCATCGTTGGAGTGTGCAAAGGAAATCCTGAATGCATCTACTACAGATGAAGCAATAGACATTCTGGAAAAATATCAGATACTTCAGAAGACCATGAAAGAGATCCTGGACAGGATCCAGTTTTATTTAAATCACAGATCCTATGAGCAGATCCTTCTGGGGGCAGTGATTTTTAATAATACTTATGGGTATCTGGGGCAGACTGCAGATGCAGAGAAGCTGATAAAGCTGATTAATGCACAGAATGATGAGGCACAGTAAAGATCCTATCGCAAAGGCGATTTTAACCGAATCAAGTAAGTCCCCTGCTTCAATTGCGAAAAGCAATAAGCAGTGGGTGGGGACTTGCTTGTATCAGGAGGAGTGCAAGCTCCTTCTGATAAACTGCGGAGCAGTTATTCGGTTATGAGCAAGTAGCGAAGCGGATTGCGAATATCCGCTTGAATGGATTTTGACTCACAACTGTGAAAGTATTGAACAGTTGAAATAAATTTATAATAAGGAGAATGATAGATTATGGTACATTTCGTAGGAGCAGGTCCGGGAGCACCGGATCTTATCACAGTAAGAGGAAAACAGTATCTGGAGGAAGCAGATGTGGTGATCTATGCAGGATCACTGGTAAATCCAAAGCTTCTGGAATATACAAAGGACATCTGCACTATCCACAACAGTGCAAAAATGACACTGGAGGAAGTGATCCATGTGATCGAGAAGGCGGAAGCAGAGGGAAAGACAACTGTCCGCCTTCATACCGGAGATCCATGTATTTACGGTGCGATCCGTGAACAGATGGATATTCTGGATGAGAAAAATATCGCTTATGATTACTGTCCGGGTGTCAGTGCATTCTGCGGTGCTGCAAGTGCCCTGAATCTGGAATATACTCTGCCGGATATTTCCCAGAGTGTGATCATTACACGAATGGAAGGCAGAACTCCGGTTCCGTCCAAGGAAAGCATTCAGTCATTTGCGGCTCATCAGGCAACTATGGTTGTATTCTTAAGTACAGGAATGCTGGAAGAACTGAGCAGACGTCTTATTGAAGGCGGTTACACAGCAGAAACACCTGCAGCCATTGTATATAAGGCAACCTGGCCGGAACAGAAGACCTTCGTCTGCACAGTGGGAACACTGGCAAAAACGGCTGCAGAAAATAATATTACAAAAACTGCTCTGATGATCATCGGAGATACAGTTGTAGCAGCACACTATGACCGCTCCAAGCTGTATGATCCGGAGTTTACTACAGAATTTCGTGAAGCTGTGAAATCAAAAACACATCACTCATAGAATCTGGTAACCTTAAGGAATTGCTATCGTTTATGAGATTACTGTAAACAGGAGAAAGAGAAGGAATATAACAGTGAAGGTTGCACTTATATGCTTCAGCCTTACCGGTCAGCAGACCGGGGAGAGATTATGCCGGGGTCTGGAAGCTGCCGGTATGACAGCAGAACTGGATAAAAAAAGTAAATATCTTCCGGATTCTATTCAGATCAGTACCTCTGCATGGGCAGGAGAGAAATTTTCTGATTCAGATGCACTGATCTTTATCGGTGCCACCGGAATTGCCGTCCGCAGCATTGCGCCTTATGTAGCGTCAAAGAAGTCAGACCCTGCGGTGCTGGTCGTAGATGAGTGTGGAAAGTTTGTCATTTCCCTTCTGTCAGGACATCTGGGCGGTGCCAATGAACTGGCGCTAAAAACAGCAGAAATTCTGGATGCTATACCAGTGGTCACAACAGCCACAGACCTGCATCGTCGTTTTGCAGTAGATGTTTTTGCAAAGAAAAACAATTGCAATATCTTTAACATGAAAGCAGCAAAGGAAGTCTCTGCTGCACTTCTGGCAGGAAAGAAAGTTGGATTTTACAGTGAGTTTCCGACGGACGGCGAACTGCCAGAGGGGCTGATCCGGTGTGACGAATATGGGAATCCTGTCAACAGTACGGATGACAGATCAGAAGAGGAAACACAGAAAAGCTCTGATTTTGATGGAACAGGGACAGACTGTACGAATATAGACTGCGGAGTTGCGGTTACTGTACATACTTCCTGTAATCCTTTTATTTCTACCACACAGGTAGTTCCGAAATGTCTGACTCTGGGCATGGGCTGCAGGAAAGACAAGGATGCCCGTGGAATCGCAGAGGAAGCGCAGAAGGTGCTGGACAGATCAGGATTTTATAAAGAAGCATTTGAGCAGATTGCAAGTATCGATCTGAAGAAAGAAGAACAGGGAATCCTGTCATTGTCACAGGACTGGCAGATTCCTTTTGTGACTTATACAGAAGAAGAACTGAAACAGGTGCCTGGAGAATTTACTCCCTCACCTTTTGTAAAAAAGATCACAGGTGTGGACAATGTCTGTGAGAGAAGTGCAGTCCTTGCCAGTGGAAATGGCAGGCTGCTGCAGAGAAAAACAGGAGAAAATGGTGTGACCACAGCAGTGGCTGCCAGGGAATGGAGGATACATTTTGAGTAAAATATATGTAATCGGAATCGGACCGGGAGCTTATGACCAGATGACAGGAAAAGCGATCCGCGCCATGAATGAAAGTGATGCGATCATCGGATATACCGTATATGTAGACCTGGTGAAGGAATATTTTCCGGGAAAAGAATTTATGACTACACCAATGAAAAAGGAAGTGGACCGCTGTGTACTTGCTTTTGAAGAGGCAAAGAAAGGCAAAACTGTTTCCATGATCTGCAGCGGTGATGCAGGAGTTTACGGTATGGCAGGTCTGATGTATGAGGTTGGTGTCAATTATCCGGAAACAGAACTGGAGATCATCCCGGGTGTGACAGCTGCAACAGGTGGAGCTGCTGTTCTGGGTGCACCTCTGATCCATGACTTCTGTCTGATCAGCTTAAGCGACCTTCTCACACCATGGGAAAAGATAGAGGCAAGACTTCTGGCAGCAGCCCAGGCAGATTTTGTTGTATGTCTTTACAATCCGTCAAGTAAAAAACGTCATGATTATCTGCAGAAAGCCTGTGATCTGATGATGAAATACAAATCACCGGATTCCATCTGCGGAACCGTTTCCAATATTGCAAGAGAAGGCGAAGAAGCTCATGTAATGACATTAAAGGAACTGAGAGATACACAGGTGGATATGTTTACCACAGTATTTATCGGTAATTCTCAGACAAAGGAAATCAACAATAAGATGGTAACACCGAGGGGATATAGGAATGTATAAAGTTCTTGTTTTTGCGGGAACAACAGAAGGATACGAGATCTGCCGGTTTCTGGCAGATCATAAGATAGAGACAAAGGGATTTGTTGCCACAGAATATGGCAGCAAATCTCTTACAGAAAGTGAATTCCTCACTGTGCAGACCGGAAGACTGGATGCAACGGCCATGGAGGAGACCTTTTTACAGGAGAAACCGGAAATGGTGCTGGATGCCACTCATCCTTATGCTGCTGAGGTGACTGTAAATATCAGGACAGCCTGTGAGAATACGCAGACAGCATATTACAGGGTGCTGAGAGAAGCAGGAGAACATGAGGACAGGGCAGTATATGTGGACAGTGTTCAGGCTGCTGCAGATTATCTGGATCAGATCCAGGGAAATGTACTGCTGACAACAGGAAGCAAGGAGCTGGCCGGCTTTACAGGCATGAAGGATTATCAGAACCGTCTTTATGCAAGAGTCCTTTCTCTGCCCAATGTGATGAAAGCCTGTGCAGAGCTGGGATTTGAGGGAAAACATCTGATAGGAATGCAGGGGCCTTTTTCCAGAGAGCTGAATGCTGCAATGCTCAGACAGTATGACTGCAGATATCTGGTCACAAAGGATACAGGAAAAGCAGGGGGATTTCAGGATAAGATCGATGCTGCCCTGGAATGTGATGCAGTTCCTGTGATCATCGGGCGTCCTCTGAAGGAGGAAGGCATGTCTGTGAGAGAATGTAAGAGATTTCTTACAGAGCATTTCGGTTTAGCCCACAGACCGCACATTACATTGCTGGGAATTGGAATGGGAAGTCAAAAACTTCTCACTGTCCAGGGTAAGAACAGCCTGGATCAGGCGGATCTTCTGATCGGTGCCAGGAGGATGGTGGATTCTGTGAAACGTCCGGGACAGGATGTGTTCGTGGAATACAGAAGCCAGGAGATCAGGGATTATATTGATGCACACCCGGAGTATGACAATATTGTGATCGTCCTTTCCGGAGATGTGGGATTCTACAGCGGGGCCAGAAAACTTCTGGAAGTACTGTGTCAGGACAGTGCGGATCTGAGAGTACAGAGAAAGAACAGATCAGAGAAGGGTGAGGAAGAACGGGATAGTTCAGCACAAAATAATACAGAGATAGAGATTCAGTGCGGGATTTCCTCAGTTGTATATTTTATGTCCCAAATAGGATTGTCCTGGGATGATGCCAAAATCGTCAGTGCACATGGAAGAGGCTGTAATCTTATCTCACATATCTGTAATACAGAGAAAGTTTTTTCCATACTCGGAACTTCAGACGGTGTAGCAGTTCTGGCAGAGAAACTGGTAAAATACGGGATGGGTGATGTGATTCTTTATGTGGGAGAAAATCTGTCCTATGAAAATGAGAAGATTTTTGCAAAGCCTGCCAGCGAACTGACAGAATATAAGGGTGATCCTTTGTCCGTCATCTGTGCAGTAAATGAAAATGCAGGAACACGTCTGGAGACGCATGGGATTAGAGATGAAGAATTTATCAGAGGCAAAGCGCCTATGACAAAGGAAGAGGTGCGTACGGTATCCCTTTCCAAACTGCGATTGACTGCTGATTCCGTCTGCTATGATGTGGGCGCAGGAACAGGCTCACTGTCAGTAGAGATGGCACTTCGTGCTCATCAGGGACAGGTCTGGGCAATCGAGAAAAAGGAAGATGCAGTTGAACTGATCCAACGGAATAAGTTGAAATTTGCAGCGGATAATCTGGAGATCGTGGAAGGACTTGCACCGGAGGCTCTGAAAGATCTTCCGACACCAACCCATGCTTTTATCGGAGGCTCGTCAGGAAATCTGAAAGAGATCGTGAAGCTGCTGGTTGAAAAGAACCCTCAGGTCCGGATCGTGATCAACTGTATCACTCTTGAGACTGTGTCTGAAGCATTGGAAACAGCGAAAGAGTTTGGATTTGAAGAAAATGAAATCGTGCAGTTAAGTGCGGCACGTTCAAAGGCAATCGGACGTTATCATATGATGATGGGTGAGAATCCTATTTATATTATTACACTTCAGAATCCCGGGAAATAACAAATGATGCAGATATCAGGGATTACAAATTAACAGTTAAGGAAATACAGATTAACAGTTAATAGATTGGAATGCCCTGAAATTGTTGAAAAAATATAGGACAGAAACAGAGGAGAACAGGGATGGATATTCCAAGAATACTTCTTGCGGCAGGATCCAGCGGCAGTGGCAAAACACTGATCACCTGCGGACTTCTGCAGGCACTGGTCAATCGAAAAATGAAAGTGGCATCTTTTAAATGCGGACCGGATTATATAGATCCCATGTTTCATTCCAGAGTCATCGGGACGAAATCCCGTAATCTGGACACCTTTTTTACAGATGCCCAGACAACCCGATACCTGCTTGGGAAAAATGCAGCAGACTGTGATATTGCAGTGATGGAAGGTGTTATGGGCTATTATGACGGCGTGGGTGGAATATCCACGAAAGCAAGCGCCTATGATCTGGCAGATACCACAGATACTCCGGTCATCCTTGTGGTAAACAGCAGAGGGATGAGTATTTCCCTGGCAGCTTATATTAAAGGTTTTATGGAGTACAAAGAGAACAGTCATATCAAAGGCGTGATTTTTAACCAGATGTCCCCCATGCTTTATCCCAGAATGAAGAAGCTGGTGGAAGAACAGCTTGAGGTGGAGGTTCTTGGATATGTGCCAAAGGTAGAGGACTGCGTGATCGAGAGCCGTCATCTGGGTCTTGTGCTTCCTGAGGAGATTTCTGATCTGAAGGAACGTTTGCAGAAGCTTGCCGGAATATTGGAAGATACACTGGAGATTGACAGGATTCTTGCACTTGCCAGGCATGCAGAGGAGCTGCAGGTGCCGGAATCGCTGGTACAGAAAGACGAGACATATGGATATTGTCTGCCACAGAAGCTGCGTATCGGAGTGGCAAAGGATGAAGCCTTTTGTTTCTTTTATGAAGACAATTTCCGTCTCCTGCAGGAAATGGGTGCAGAGCTGGTTGATTTCTCACCAATTCATGATGAACATCTTCCTGCAGATCTGGATGGGCTTCTTCTCTATGGCGGTTATCCGGAATTAAATGGAGAGGCACTGGAACGCAATACATCCATGAAAGAGGAGATTGCACAGGCAGTTAAACAGGGTATGCCATGTATGGCAGAATGCGGAGGCTTTATGTATCTTCATGAGCAGATGGAGGATATGAATGGAGTGTTCCGGAAAACCTGCGGAGTGATCCCCGGAAAATGTTTCCGTACTCCCAGACTGACCAGATTTGGATATATCACATTAACTGCCGGGAAGCCTGTTTTCGGCAGAAGTGCAGAGGAGATCGGTGAGATTCCGGCTCATGAATTCCACTATTTTGATTCTGATAATTGCGGAAGTGACTTCCATGCGGCGAAGCCTTTAAGTAAAAGAGGCTGGGACTGTATACATAGCAGCAGTAATCTGCTGGCAGGATATCCTCATATCTATTATTATGGAAATCCCCAGATTCCCAGGGCTTTTCTCATGAAATGTCTGGAATATCATAACAAGGAGTTTTAAAAATATGTTATATTACAGTATGCCTGCTCTTGCTGCAGGCTTCATACTTGATCTTATGATAGGAGATCCCAGATGGCTGTATCATCCGGTATGTCTGATCGGAAATCTGATCGCATTTCTGGAAAAAATACTCCGAAAGATTTTTCCGAAAACAGATAAGGGCGAACTGGCTGCAGGTACAGTGGAAGTGATCCTTGTCTGTCTGTTAAGCGGTGGAATCCCATTTCTGATCCTGCACATTCTCTATGGAATTTCAGTATGGGCGGGATTTGCACTGGAAACCTTCTGGTGTTATCAGCTTCTGGCAACGAAATCTCTGAAAACAGAGAGCATGAAAGTCTATGACAGACTGAAAAACGGAACTTTGGATGAGGCCCGTTATGCAGTATCCATGATCGTAGGCCGTGATACCCAGTCGCTGACAGAGGAGGGGGTTACAAAGGCGGCAGTAGAAACTGTGGCAGAGAATGCTTCAGACGGTGTTATAGCACCGATGTTCTATATGGCAATCGGCGGAGTGTGGCTGATGTTTCTTTACAAAGGAATCAATACCATGGATTCCATGCTGGGTTATAAGAATGATAAATATCTGTATTTTGGTCGCTGCGCTGCAAAGCTGGATGATGTGGCCAATTATATTCCAGCCAGACTTTCAGGATGGCTGATGGTGGCAGCCTCTGCATTTGTAAAAATGGATGTGAAAAATGCAGCGAAGATCTACCGCAGAGACAGAAGAAATCACGCCAGCCCCAATTCTGCACAGACAGAGGCAGCAATGGCAGGTGCGCTGGAGGTACAGCTTGCAGGCAATGCTTACTATTTCGGAAAGCTTTATGAAAAACCAACCATCGGAGATGGAATCCGCCCTGTGGAGGTGGAGGATATCAGACGTTCCAACCGCCTGCTTTATGCAACAGCGATCCTGGGGGCTGTGATATTCCTTCTGATCGGAAGCGCGGTGCGATATTGTTTCTTTTTATAATTCCGGTAACGTGGATTGCTGAATAGTTGTTAATATAAAACATGTATAGTAAGACAGGAGACAACTGATGACAAAACATATACATGGCGGTGATGTTTATAAATATGATCACTGTCTGGATTTCTCTGCAAACTGTAATCCGCTGGGAACACCGCAGAGTGTAAAGCAGGCGATCATAGACAGTGTAGAGGACCTGAGTGATTATCCCCGTGTAGGATGCGGACCTCTGAAAGAGGCAATCGCAGATTATGAACATACAAAAAAAGAATATCTGATCTGCGGGAATGGAGCCGCAGACCTTATTTTTTCCCTCAGCAGGGCATTGAATCCAAAGAAGGCCCTTCTTCCTGCTCCTACCTTTGCGGAGTATGAACAGGCACTGATCAGTGTTGGCTGCGAAATCAGCAGATATTATCTGAAAGAGGAAAATGATTTCTGTATACAGAAAGATTATCCGGATGTTCTGAAAAGAGAAAAGCCGGATATTATTTTCCTGTGTAATCCCAATAATCCTACAGGGATCACCATACCTCAGGACCTTCTGGAAGAAATTCTGGAAACCTGTGCCATGCAGGGAATATTTATGGTAGTAGATGAGTGCTTCCTGGATTTTGTAAAAGATCCGGAGAAACATACGCTGAAGGAAAAACTGGCAAAATATCCGGGACTTTTTATTCTTAAGGCATTTACCAAAAGATATGCGATCCCCGGTGTGCGGCTGGGCTATGGATTCTGTTCGGACGGGGAAGTACTTGACCGGATGGAGGCAGTCACCCAGCCCTGGAATGTGTCTACCATGGCACAGCAGGCAGGAATGGCAGCACTGAAGGAAGCAGAATATGTGGAAGCAGGACGGCAGATCATTTTCTGTGAATCTGCATGGATGAAGGAAAAGATGAGACAGCTTGGGCTGACGGTATATCCTTCTGAAGCAAATTATATATTCTTTTACGGACCTGAGGATCTCTTTGAAAGATGTGTTGCAAAGGGAATCCTGATCCGGGACTGCAGTAACTATCCGGGGCTGAAAAAGGGATATTACCGTGTGGCAGTGAAGCTGCATGAACAGAATAAAAAGCTGATAGAGGTACTGGAAGAAGTGCTTTCATAAGTATTTATACAGGAGAAAAGGGGAAACAAAAAATGGCAAAAGCAATTATGGTGCAGGGGACAATGTCCAATGCAGGAAAAAGCCTTCTGGCAGCAGGGCTTTGCAGGATTTTTAAACAGGATGGATACAGGGTGGCACCCTTTAAATCCCAGAATATGGCACTGAACTCTTTTATTACAGAAGAGGGGCTGGAGATGGGCAGAGCTCAGGTGATGCAGGCGGAGGCAGCCGGAATTAAGCCTTCTGTGCTGATGAACCCCATTCTTCTGAAGCCTACCAATGATGTAGGCTCCCAGGTGATCGTAAACGGAGAAGTCCTGGGAACCATGAGTGCCAGAGACTATTTTAAATATAAGAAAAAGCTGGTGCCGGATATTATGAAAGCTTATGATAAACTGGCATCAGAAAATGATATCATTGTGATCGAGGGGGCCGGAAGCCCGGCGGAGATTAATCTGAAAACAGAAGATATCGTAAATATGGGAATGGCAAAGATGGCAAAGGCACCGGTGCTTTTGGTGGGAGATATTGACAGAGGTGGTGTTTTTGCACAGCTGATCGGTACAGTGGAGCTTCTGGAAGAGGATGAAAGAGAGATGGTAAAGGGTCTGATCATCAACAAATTCCGCGGCGACAAGACCATCCTTGATCCGGGAGTGCAGATGCTGGAGGAGAGAAGCCATATCCCTGTAGTGGGAGTGGCTCCGTATCTGGATATTCAGGTGGAGGATGAGGACAGCCTCACAGAAAGATTTGACAGAAAACAGGAAGTGGATCTTATTGATATTGCGGTGATCCGGGTACCAAGGATCTCCAATTTCACAGATTTTAATCCACTGGAAAGTATCCCGGGAGTTTCCCTGAGATATGTGCAGCATGTCAGTGAACTGAAAAATCCGGATATGATCATCCTTCCAGGAACAAAAAATACAATGGAAGATCTGCTGTGGATGCGGGCTAATGGTCTGGAAGCTGCAGTTTTGAAGGAAGCTGCAAAGGGTAAGATCATTTTTGGAATCTGTGGCGGTTATCAGATGTTGGGTGAGACCTTAAGTGACCCTCATCATGTGGAAGCCGGAGGAACCATCAAGGGAATGGGACTGCTTCCTATGGATACTGTTTTTGCGGAAAAGAAAACCAGAACCAGAGTTTCCGGCAGATTTCTGGAACTTGAGGGAGAGCTGCAGGCACTTTCCGGCGCAGAACTGGAGGGTTACGAGATCCATATGGGAGAAACTGTGTTAAAAGGCGAGGCCGGACACAGTGTATCCATTGAAGATCAGGTGTCAGGAGAGTGTAAGGAAGACGGTGCATACTGTAAAAATGTCTGTGGAACCTATGTCCATGGAGTTTTTGACAGGGAAGATGTGGCAGAGGCTGTTGTACGTGTCCTGGGTGAGAAAAAGGGAATCGATGTATCTCAGATGACAGGAATCGATTTTGCAGCATTTAAAGAAACCCAGTATGATATTCTGGCAGCAGAACTGAGAAAACATCTGGATATGAAGAAAATCTACGAAATTCTGGAGCAGGGAATCTGATCCGGAACTGTATGGTGAAAATCCAGATAAACCAATGAGTGATAGATGTAACTATTGTATACGGGAATTTATGGAATTTGGGAGATAAGGAATGAAAGTAGAACTGGAAAATGTAAAACCAATGGATATAGAGAAACGCAGCTTTGAGATCATCACAGAGGAACTTGGAGATAAAAAGCTGGTTCCCGGAACAGAGCTGATCGTAAAAAGATGTATTCACACAAGCGCAGACTTTGATTATGCAGAGAACCTCTGTTTCTCTGAGAATGCAGTTGAGAAAGCAATTGCTGCTATCAAAGACGGTGCCTGCATTGTGACAGATACACACATGGCAGAGTCCGGGATCAACAAGAGAGTCCTTTCCCGTTACGGCGGAGAAGTATTCTGCTTTATCTCTGATGAGGACGTAGCTGCCACAGCCAAAGCCAACGGAACCACAAGAGCTACAGCCAGCATGGATAAGGCTGCTGCCATGGGAAAGAAGCTGATCTTTGCCATCGGAAATGCCCCCACTGCGCTGGTACGTCTCTATGAACTGATTGAGGAGGGCAAGCTGGATCCTGAGCTGATCATCGGTGTGCCGGTAGGCTTTGTAAACGTGGTTCAGTCCAAGGAACTGATCATGCAGGCAGACGTACCTTATATTGTAGCCAGAGGAAGAAAGGGCGGAAGCAATGTTGCCGCATGTATCTGTAATGCATTGCTTTATATGATTGATAATAACAGAGGATACTAATTCTGTATCTGACTGATATCCTTTAACAGCTTGCATGCCGGGACGAAATCTGCCACAGGCATGGAGGAGCAGGAGAGAATCAGGGTAATCTTACCGGGAGTCTCTCTCAGAAGCTGCAGGCGCAGACCATTGGTCTGTGCCTTTTTTTGAAGCTCCTGCCAGGTAAGAGTTGTGGACAGAGTCAGGGCCAGGCTGGTACCTGCGGCTCCGGTCTGGATCTGGGAATCTTTTCCAAATACTTCCCGCACAGCACTGCGGAGTGCTTTCAGCTTTACAGAATACAGACGTTTCAGCTTACGGGTCTGTGCTGACAAGTGACCATCCCGGATAAATTGGCACAGAGCAATCTGCTCTGTTTTTGATGCTGTCTGATTATATTGGGCTGCTTTTTTTCTGTACAGTACAGACAGCTCCGGAGGAAGGACCATAAAGCTGATACGGATGGAGGGCAGCAGAAGTCTGGAAAAGGTTCCCAGATACACCACATTCTGACCGCCTGCCAGACCAAAAAGAGAAGGGGTAGGCTTCTGCAGATACACAAATTCATTTTCAAAATCATCCTCAATGACCAGACTGCCATGTGCAGCAGAGTAATTCACCAGCTCCAGGCGTCTGGAAACAGGCATAATATCACCCCATTTTGTCATATGTGCAGGAGAAACATAAATAATATCACAATCCTTATTCCTGTAATCTACCTGAAATCCATAGTCATGAAATACAGTGCTTCCTTGTACAAAAGAAGGATTGGGGAAAGAAACAGTCTGGCGTTGCTCAAGGAGCGGGCAGAGGATGTGCAAAAGACTCTGAATACCTGCACCGATCACAATATCCTCCCTACTGCACAGCACGTTTCTACGTTCTCTCACATAATCGGCAAGTGTATCTCTCAGGTCAGCCTCACCCTGAGGCTCTCCATAAGACAGTAATCTTTCATCCTGGCGAAGAGCGCTTTTGATATAACGTCTCCAAAGGTCAAAACGGAAACTCTCCCGATCTACTCCTGAAGAAGCAAAATCAAACCGGCAAGGTGTCTGAGCATGTTTCTCTGTTTTTCTGACAGATGTGTGTTGTCTGTCAGCTATATCTGTCACATAGTATCCGCTCTGGGCTTTGGAAATAATATATCCCTCCGCAGCCAGCTGAAGATAGGCATTTTCAATGGTGGTGCGGCTCAGCTTCAGTTCCTGCGAACATTTTCGAAGAGAGGGCATCCTGCTTCCGGGCGGGAGCTTTTTCTCCATGATCAGTTCCCTGTAATAGTGGAACACCTCCAGATACAGGTGCTCCTTTTTTTTATTCTTATCTAAAATCAATTCCATATGTAAAACTCCGATCCTTCAAACATGCTGATGGCATTCTTGAATTGCTATAGGGTTAAAAATAAACTGACCCTTAAAAAAACATTAAATCTGGCTATATTCATATATCCACTGTGATGCTATATTAATACAAAGCATAAAAGAAAGCAAGAGGAATAAAAAATTGAAAAAAATTGCAGTAATTCATGATCTGTCCGGTCTGGGAAAATGCTCTCTTACAGCGGCGATTCCTGTAATTTCCGCCATGGGAGTCCAGGCTTGTCCGCTGCCCACCGCAATATTGAGTAATCAGACAGGATATGGATCTTATTTCTGGGATGATTATACAGACCGGATGGAACTGATCATGGATGAGTGGAAAAAAACGGGATTTACACCGGATGGTGTTTATACAGGATTTCTGGGAGATGCCAGACAGGTGGATCTGATCCTGAAATTTGTAGATATGTTCTGCACAGAGGGAACACATATCCTGGTTGATCCGGTTATGGGAGACAGAGGGGAAACATACAAAACCTATTCAGAGACTCTCTGTGAAAAAATGCGGACTCTGGTCAGAGAAGCTACAGTGATTACGCCGAACCTGACAGAGGCACTTCTTCTTCTGTATGGAGAAGAGGGGATGAAAGAAAGAATGAAAGCACTTTCTGATATGGAAGAAACACAGTTGCTTAAGGAAATTGAAAAATCTGGAAGAGATCTGACTCTGCGTTTTGGGCTGGAATCAGTTGTGATCACAGGAGTAGAGGTGTCCGGCAGTGACGGCAGAGCGAAAATGGGAAATCTGGTTCTGGAAAAAGAAAAAGCGGACTGGTGTTTTTCTGTAAAAGAGGGTGGCAGCTATTCCGGAACAGGAGATCTTCTGGCATCTGTTCTGAGTGCGGGAATGGTGAGAGGGATTCCCATGAAAGCATGTGTGGAGAAGGCTGTTGAATTTCTGGGTGGAGCTATTCACGATGCAGTGGAAGAAGGAACTGACAGAAATGATGGAGTCTGCTTTGAAAAATATCTGGGGATACTGACACAGATATAAGACAGGAAATCATAGATACTAAATGCCGGACAGTTAAGTAAAATATATAACAGGAGGGATCATATTATGTCTGAATTAACAGCAAAAGAAAACATCAAAACAGCCGACACAGTGAAAAGGATCACAGCCACAGCGGTAATGGCAGCATTGACTACTTTAATGACAGCTTATATCTTCCACATTCCGGTAGGGGTGAACGGAGGATATGTACATCTGGGAGATACTATGATCTATCTGGCAGCAGCGTTTCTGCCATTGCCTTACGCATGTGCGGCAGGAGCGATCGGAGGTGGCCTGGCAGATCTTCTGACAGCACCTGTATGGGCGCCTGCAACCATAATTATCAAAATGCTGATCTGTCTTCCGTTTTCTTCTAAGGGAACAAAGCTGATCACAAAGAGAAATGTAGTTGCATTACTTCTTGCATTCGCCATCTCAGCAACAGGATACTATATTGCAGAAGGAATTATGTTTGGATTTACAGCATCCTTCTTTACTTCTGTCAGTGGAAGCATTGTACAGTCAGGGGGAAGTGCCATTATGTTTGTGATCATCGGTACTGCACTTGATAAAATCGGATTTAAGACTAATATTGCGAAATAATAGGAAAAATAAAATAACTGAAGTTAACCGGATCAAGTAGCGAAGCGGATGATTTTATCCGCTTGAAACTGAGGAGAATATAAAATGACAACAGATATCATATACAGATATAAAAACCAGATATATTTTAACATTACCAATAAATGTCCATGCAGATGCACTTTCTGCATCCGAAATACAGAGGATGCCATCGGTGAGGCATCCAATCTCTGGTTTGAACATGAACCAGCATTGGAAGAGATTTACAAAGCCATTGATGAGTTTGATTTTTCAGACTGCAATGAAGTGGTTTTCTGCGGATACGGAGAACCGACCATGGCTCTTGAGAACCTTATAGCAGTAAGCAAATATATCAGGGAAAGATACCCATTCCGGATCAGGCTGAATACCAACGGATTATCTGATCTGATTCACAAACGTTCTACTGCAGAAGAAATCTGTCAGGCTGTAGACAGTATATCCATCAGCCTGAATATGCCGGATGCAGCTTCCTACAATGAAGTAGTCCGTCCTGCATACGGCGAGAAATCCTTTGATGCCATGTTGAAATTTGCAAGAGACTGTAAGCAGTATCTTGATGATGTACGCTTCACAGTTGTAGATGTGATCGGCGAGGAAAAAGTAGAGCAGAGCAAAATCCTGGCTGCTCAGAATGGGATTCCGTTAAGAGTGAGAAAATATTCACCGTGATACAGAATAGAAAGTTTCTGTTTTTGACTTTTGAGTTTGTCTGAAAACTACAGCAGTCATGCACCTTACCGTGCGTGGCTGCTTATTTTTTATATTATAGGAAATTACTCCGTAATGTTTCTATAACATAAAAAGCCTTCCGGGCAGGATGAAGTCCCCTTCTTCGAAAATTGCAAAAAGTAATAAGTAATAAGCAATAAGCAATAAGCAATAAGAGAGTGCACTTGACATATGATATTCTTTATACTATATTATATTTAACAATTAGGTTAAATGTTAAATGAAAGGATGTGATGAACTATTGGGATTACAGGATACATTGAAAGCACTGGCAGATCCAATACGACGTGAGATTCTAAATTTGTTAAAGGGCGGACGGCTTTCAGCAGGAGAGATATGTGAACATTTTTCAGTGACGGGGGCGTCCATATCCAGACATCTGGCAATATTAAAGGATGCTGATCTGATCAGGAGCAAAAGGGAAGGAAAATTTATTTATTACGAACTAAATACTTCTGTATTGGAGGATGTTATGTTGTGGATCACAGACTTAAAGGGGGTATCGGATTATGAAGGAAATGATTAAAAAATATAAAGGTACATTGATCTGTTCTGTACTGGTAATGCTTGCAGGAATTTTGGTGGGTTTTACGATGGCGCAGAGCATATGGATAAACGTGTTTTTTGTAGTGACAGATTGTATACTGGTGACAATCATCTTTTATGACAACAGGAACAGACAGCAGAGCAGCAAGGTTATAGGGATGATCATATGGATGATACCTGTTACCGCGTTAATCTATAATGGTATGGCAAGACTGATCAGTATGGATGCGGACAGTGAGAATCTGTTTATGGCAGTAATTTACTTTGGAACAGGATTACTGTTTATGATCATAGGAAATTATTTGCCAAAGGTGAAACAGAATAACACCATAGGAATCAGGGTTGTATGGACATTGCAGGATGAAGAAAACTGGAGTGCAACTCATAGATTCAGTGGAAAATTATGGGTGGCATCAGGTGTCTTATGTATGCTTTGCGGCCTTTTTGGAGAAAGCATTGCTGCTTTGGTTTTGTATATTGTGAGCATTATGGCTGCTGCAATTGTCAGCATTCTTTATTCTTATCTTTTTTATAAGAAAAAAATGGCAGCCGGAGAAAAATTAAAAATCCAGTATAACAAGAAGACAATCGTGATATATGTAATCGTATCAGTTTTTGTCGTAATATTTACTATATGGACTTTGTTCTGGGGTGGTATTGATATCAGTTTCCATGATAATGATTTTACTGTTGAGGCACAGGGATGGAGTGATTATACAGTGGATTATGAGCAGATTGACAGTATCTCATACAAAGAAAATTCATTTCAAAATTGGAATGACCGCAGAACAAATGGTATGGGAAACCTGAAGTATGGTATGGGAAATTTCAGAAATGATATTTATGGAGATTATATCCGCTACACCCATGCATCCTGCCACTCATATGTAGTTATGGATATAGGCGGAAAAATATTGGTGGTAAATGGCGCAGATGAATCAGAAACAAAGAAAATTTATGACACTCTCAGAGAGAAATGTCAGATGAATTAGTGTGTATTTAATTATAAAAAATAACCTTTTTGTATGTATGGCTGGTGCTGTAAGAGTACAAAAAGGTCATTTTTATAGAAAAAAGATTCTTCTGATAATAATAAATCATTTATTTCTAACAACCGTAGCAAGAATTCCCTCACCTATAGGTGAGGGGATGAATTGCACATTCGAGCATGTCTGCTCAAATTCATAAAAAATCGCAAAAACACTTGTTCTGATACAATAAATATATTATAATAGAAAAAAGAACAATATGCTCTTGAAATTTGGACGGTCGAAATAAGTAATAAGTGAGTGTACATAATGAGTTTAGATAATAATTCTCATTCAGTGTTTTTGTTTGATTCTGGTTATGAAATATAGCAGAAAGATGCTGGACGATAAGATGTCAGAGAGAACAAAAGAAATCTTTGAAATATAGCACCTGTTGAAACAATCCATCAGTATATAGAGAGTCAGGGTGAGAAAGATAAACCGGGCAGTAAAAATAAGGATCTATCCAAATAAAGAACAGATAACCCAGATAGAGAAGACAATCGGCTGCAGTCGTTTTCTCTATAACCGGATGCTTGCGGATAAGATCCGTTATTATCAGGAAGAAAAAAAGATGCTGAAAAATACGCCGGCCGGATATCCCATGTTTTACCGGAATGCAGAGAAAAAACTTGCCCGGGAACAGAGAAAGCTTTCCAGATGTGAAAAGGGCAGCCGTAACTATCAGAAACAGAAGAAAAAGATTGCATTATATCATGAAAAGATAAAGAACCAGAGGAAGGACTTCCAGCATAAGCTCAGCCACAGCCTTGCAGAAGACTATGACGCGGTATGTGTGGAGGATCTGAACCTGAAGGGGATAGCCAGAGGCCTGCATTTCGGAAAAGGGATACAGGATAACGGATACGGTCAGTTCCTTTCCATGCTTGGATATAAGCTGGAAGAACGTGGAAAATATCTGATAAAAGTAGACAGATATTTTGCATCCAGCAAGATATGCAGTGTATGCGGGCATAAAAAGAAAGAGCTGGCATTATCAGAACGGACATACCTGTGCGAATGTGGAAATCGGATGGACCGGGATGTGAATGCGGCGGTCAATATTCTGGAAGAAGGAAAAAGAATATATAAAAAATGTGCATAATAGCACAGAAAAGATCCGTAACCGGATAAAAAAGAACCGCGGGACACGCGGGGATAGCCCGTTTTAGCTTTGCCCTGAAGGGCAATTGAGCAGGAAGCTCCCACTTCAAAATCTGTAAGATTTAAGTGGCGAGAGCATGTCACAAGCATTTCTAAACTGTTTTGGAGTCATATGATAGTGTTCCTTAAAACACTTATAAAAATGAGTTGTGTTAGTAAAGTTTGGTTGGAGAGGCTGCCCTTTGCCGGGATATCCTCTTTTCTATTTTACAGAAGAAATCAAAAATTACAGGTATTCAACCTAACGAAATCGTGATATAATGAGCGTGAGAGAGCCAACATGCTTGCATGATTGGCGAACGGCGAATTGGATCATGATAGTTGCGAAGCAACGGTAAGCACCGAAGGTGCGAATCATGATATAATCAAAATATATTTGAATGAGAAATATTGAGGTAGCTTATGGGCGTAAGTTATAACAGATTGTGGAAAATGCTCATAGATAAAAATATGAAGCGGATAGAGATGCAGTACCTCACTGGAATCAGTGGAAACATTCTTGCCCGGATGAGAAAAAACCAGTATGTATCAATGGAGACGATTGAGAAGATCTGTAAGAAACTGGACTGCACCGTTGATGAGATGATGGAGTTTACAGATGATGAGTAACAGGAGCAGACATGTCAAATTATTAAAACTGGCAGAATGCACCAGAAGTCGAAAAAAGAATTTGAAAAAAAATAACACGCCGGATACGGCATAAATCTCTTAGCAAAGCTAAGAGCGCACTTCTATACAGGCAATTTCATCTGCCTGTATCGTGCGACCTGCGGTGCTGCTCCCGGTTTTGAGAAATCTCAATCTGGGAAATACAGCGAAATCAGAGATTTCGTACAAGGGGCTGTTTCCCCTTGCGGCACAGGTGCCTATCCCCGAAGTTTGTGACTGAATACCTCAGATACAAACATATGGGGTGAAAAAAAGCGTGAAATCGGGATTTAACGCTTAACGAGGAGGAATAAACATGGCAAAGAAAGAAGAAAGATTTGAAGTTATATTTAGAGATGGAAGTTCGCTTAAAGATGAAGGGATTCGACAAATTCTTGTAGATAAGGAGACTGGAGTTAATTATCTTTGTTGGAAATCTGGATACGGGGCTGGTATTACACCTCTTCTGGATTCTGAAGGAAAAGTCATAATTACAAAGTAAAATTCAGTGTTTTCAAGGGTTTGCAGAGAATTTAATAACAAAATATAACAGTTATTAAATCGCTTAAAACAGGTGAAATCTCAATCGGTATTTGGAGGAACATAAATGAAACAAACAACAAAGAATACGGGAACAGATATGGCATTAGGGATGTGCTTTGGTGCAGCTGTTGGTTCTGTGATTGATAGTTTAGTTTAGCAGGAAAAACTGAATTGTCCTGCAAGATTATAGATGCAGATGATGAATGGATAAAAATTTGCTATACAGAGAAAAAAGATAAACAGGTAGTTAAACTGATGCGGATTGAAAATGTTGACTCAATAGAAGAACAGTAAGTTTCGTTTTGGAAATTCAAGGGCAGCATCGTTTAAAACTTTACGAAATGTGAGGTGGAACGTATGGGAATAAACTATACGTTCTCTTTTTTTGCTCATTTTCGAGAAAAAGTGATTAAAAAACTATTGACATTTTGTTGAAGGATTGTCCAGATTGTTTGTAAGAAACTTCAATATAGGGTGTGAACCCGGTTGTTCGATATCTGGAAAATAGCCCTTCTGTTCATCGTCAGACTGTCCGCATGTCTATTGATTTTTTACCCTTTTGCAGTTGTATGTTCCAATAGAAAATCTTTATACAATCTTAATACGGAATCATAGACTTTTATACTATCTTTGAAAGCAATTGTATATAATAAAACGCATTATGAAGATATTGCTATAGAATCATTAGTAAGGAGTTATGATCATTTATGCCGGAAAAAATGTGTAGGAAAAAACACCTGACATCTTTTCAGCTGATTATTCTGGGATTTGCAGGTGTGATCCTTTTGGGAAGCATTTTGCTGATGCTTCCGTTTTCTTCTTTGGAGAAAGTGCCGACGCCATTTCATGAGGCACTTTTTACAGCCACTTCGGCAGTATGCGTTACAGGGCTTGTAGTAAAGGACAGCGGAAGTTACTGGTCTGTGTTCGGACAGACGGTTATTCTTGCGCTTATACAAATAGGTGGATTTGGAGTAGTAACCGTAGCGGCAGCGGTTTCGCTTCTTTCAGGGAAAAAAATATCTCTCATGCAAAGAAGTACAATGCAGGATGCAATTTCAGCACCTAAAGTTGGAGGAATCGTCAGATTGACAAGGTTCATTTTAAAGGGGACTCTTTTGATTGAAGCAGCAGGAGCTATGTTATTGCTGCCGGTTTTTGTATCGGATTATGGCTTAAAGGGAATCTGGATGGCAGCCTTTCATTCTGTTTCTGCTTTTTGTAATGCAGGATTTGACATTCTGGGAACGGCAGATAATGCCTTTCCGTCTTTGACAGGGTATTCTGGAAATATCCTTATAAATGTGGTAATTATGCTGCTGATCATCACAGGAGGAATCGGTTTTCTCACCTGGGATGATATTTATAGGAATAAAATGAATTTTAAACGTTACCGCATGCAAAGCAAGATTATTCTCATGACTACTGTATGTCTGATTATTTTTCCGGCAGTTTTTTTCTTTGCCTGTGATCTGAAAAACCTGCCTGCAGGAGAACGCCTGTTAGCTGCCATGTTTCAATCGGTAACTACAAGAACTGCCGGCTTTAATACCATAGACATTTCAGAGATGAGCGAGGCATCAAAAGCGGTTATGATACTGTTAATGCTGATCGGTGGTTCGCCGGGTTCTACAGCAGGAGGAATGAAAACAACCACTTTTACGGTACTGATTCTGAATGCAATTGCAACCTTTCGCAGTCAGGAAAATGCAGGGGCTTTTGGACGGAGACTGGAGTATCATGTGATAAAAAATGCAGCCACAATAGCTATGCTCTATTTTACATTATTCTTTTGTGGAGGTGTTGCAATCAGCGTATACGAAGGTCTTCCCCTTTTGGATTGTCTGTATGAAGCAGCTTCAGCTGTGGGCACGGTAGGTCTGACCTTGGGAGTCACACCGGGACTTCATGTTTTTTCACAAGTTGTGCTGATCATACTGATGTATCTGGGACGCGTAGGCGGCCTGACCCTGATTTATGCAGTATTCTCAGGAAGAAATAAGGGAAATGCAAAGCTTCCTCTGGAGAAAATCACAGTTGGATGAGAAGGAGAAAAGTAATATCATGAAGAATGTATTGATTATTGGACTTGGAAGATTTGGAAGACATATTGCCATGCAGCTGAATCAGCTTGGGCATGAAATTATGGCAGTTGACTGGAAGGAAGAAAGGGTGGACAAAGTGCTTCCGTTTGTGACTAACGCCCAGATCGGGGACAGTACCAATGCTGAATTTTTACAATCCCTTGGAATTGGAAACTACGATATCTGTTTTGTGACTATTGGAGGAAGCTTTCAGAATTCTCTTGAGACCACTTCCCTTCTGAAAGAACTGGGAGCAAAACTGGTAATATCCAGAGCTGAACGTGATGTCCAGGAAAAATTTCTCTTACGTAATGGTGCAGATAAGGTGGTTTATCCAGAAAAGCAGGTTGCAAAATGGGCATCTATCCGTTACACAGATGATCATATCCTTGATTATATGGAGGTGGATGCTTCTCATGCGATTTTTGAGGTAGAAGTGCCGGAGGAATGGACTGGAAAAACTGTAGGCGGACTGGATATCAGAAAGCGTTACAATATTAATATTCTGGCAGTAAAAAATGAAGGAGAATTTAATATTGCAATTTCTCCGGATACGTATTTGGAAGAGAATAGTAAATTACTGGTGCTGGGAGAATACAGAGCTCTTCAGAAGTGCTTCCACATATAGTAAAAAAGATTTTTGACCACAACACAGCCCCATGATATAATTTTCAAAACAGTAAAAGGTGGGGGACAGGATGAATTTAAAAAATGTGAATCATCAGAAACGATCATTTACATGGTCTATGGAAAAACCGTCTGCAAAGGATTATTTTCTGACAGTATTTATATTTGTGGTATGCACCTTAATTGGTCTGTTGTTTCAGAAACTGAATTTTACGGATACGAATATTGTAACCATATATATTCTGGGGGTTTTGATTACTTCGATTGTGACAGATGGCTATCTTTGCAGTGTGGCAGGCTCTTTTTTAAGTGTATTTTTATTTTGTTTTTTTCTGACAGAACCAAGGATGTCTTTCAAAACCTATGCGGTGGGTTATCCGGTGACATTTTTCATAATGCTTATTTCATCCGTACTTACGGGAGCACTTGCAGCAAAGCTGAAAACACATGCAAAGCTGTCTACACAGCTTGCTTTTCGTACACAGATTCTGTTCGATACAGACCGTCTGCTGCAAAATGCAAAAGGGGAAACAGAGATTCTTGATGTCACCTGTACACAGCTTCTCCGTTTATTAAACCGCAATATTACAGCATATGTAGTAGAAAATGGAACTTTATCAGAGGGAAAGCTTTTTTCCGGGGAAAAAGAGGACACAGAAGATTTTTTGATACCAGAAGAGCAGCAGATAGCCAGATGGGTCTGTGAAAACAGACAGCATGCCGGTGCGTCCACACACCATTTTCCTCAGGCTAAATGTTTATATCTGGCAATCCGGAGCGGGGATAATGTTTACGGTGTGATCGGGATACCATTGCAAAAAGAAACACTGGACTCTTTTGAATACAGCATCCTGTTGTCTGTAATAAATGAATGTGCGCTTGTAATGGAAAATGCGAAAAATGCATTAGAAAAAGAAAAAAATGCAGTTATGGCCAAAAATGAACAGCTGCGGGCAGATCTTCTTCGGGCGATTTCGCATGATCTTCGTACGCCGCTTTGCTCCATTTCCGGTAATGCAGATATGCTGCTTGGCAATAGTGACCGTCTGGACGAAGCTACAAAACATCAGATTTATAGCGATATCTATGATGATTCTGAATGGCTGATCGGAGTTGTGGAGAATCTGCTTTCCATTACCAGACTGAATGACGGAAGACTGAAATTTAAATTTACAGACCAGCTTCTGGATGAGGTGATTGCAGAATCCCTGAGGCATATCAGCCGGAAACATGATGATTATAAAATTGTGACAGACTGCGAAGAACTTGTTCTTGCACGTATGGATGTACGTCTTATTATGCAGGTTCTGGTAAATTTAGTTGACAATGCAATAAAATATACACCACCGGGTTCTGTGATCTGCATTCGGGGAACGAAAACAGATGGAAAAGCGCAGATAAGTGTGGAAGATAATGGACCGGGAATTCCGGAAGAAATGAAAACATATATTTTTGAGATGTTTTATACAGGGAAAACAACAGTTGCGGATAGTCACCGAAGTCTGGGACTTGGACTGGCACTTTGCCACTCTATTATAGAAGCACATGAAGGAACCCTGGTTTTGACAGATCATGATCCTCATGGATGCAATTTTATTTTTACTTTACCCTTAAGCGAGGTGACATTAAATGAATAAAACATTAATTCTGGTGGTTGAGGATGACAGACCCATACGTAATCTGATCGTTACTACATTAAAAACACATGACTATAAATATCTGGCTGCAGAAAACGGATTTTCAGCCATTCTGGAAGCTTCGTCCCACAATCCGGATATTGTTCTTCTGGATCTGGGACTTCCTGATATGGAAGGGGTAGAAGTGATAAAAAAAATCCGTACCTGGTCGAATATGCCTATTATTGTGATCAGCGCCAGAAGTGAGGACACAGATAAAATAGAGGCGCTGGATGCAGGAGCAGATGATTATATTACGAAACCGTTCTCTGTTGAGGAATTACTTGCGCGTATCCGTGTCACCCAGAGGAGACTTGCGGTTATGCAGAGCGGAGAGCAGATAGAAAGCTCTGTTTTTGAGAATGGTGGATTAAAGATAGACTATACTGCAGGCTGCACATATCTGAAGGGAGAGGAATTGCATCTGACACCTATAGAATATAAGCTGCTCTGTCTTTTGTCCCGCAATGTGGGGAAGGTATTGACACATACCTATATTACCCAGCAGATTTGGGGACGATGTTCGGATAATGACGTTGCTTCTCTTAGAGTTTTTATGGCAACATTGCGAAAAAAACTGGAGCCTGAGAAAAATGGAGTGCAATACATCCAGACACATATTGGCATTGGATATCGCATGCTTAGAATTGAGAAGTAAAAAGCTGGATACGGAGTATGTCACATACAATGACTGTCTTTCCATCGTTTTCCGGGTCGATCGTATCTGCTGCATCAACGTAAACTGCGTCTTTCAGAGCTGCTTTTGTTTTGGGGTTATCCACAAAGATCATCTTTAAAGCAGATACAAAAAAGAATATTCCGATTATTACAAGGAGAACCCCTCCTGCTTTCTTCAATATCTTCACAAATTTCATCACCTTCCCTTTCTGTTAATATTTTCTGCAAGTATCTCAATCATATTATTACATATTTTGCTTCGTTTGCCACTGTCACTTGCGATAGTAACAGGTTAGATTATTTTCTGGAATTACCATAGGATTCATGCTATTATGAAAAGTAATAAGACGGATAACAATAATAAGGTATGCTTTATAAATGGAAGGGGCGATAAGATGGCAGGATTAAAAAAACTTCCAATTGGAATTGAAAATTTCGAAAAGCTGCGGAAGGAAGATTTCTATTATATAGATAAGACACGACTGATTGAACAGCTGCTTACAAGATGGGGTGAAGTAAACCTGTTTACCCGCCCAAGACGCTTCGGAAAATCCCTGAATATGAGTATGCTCCAGAGTTTTTTGAGATTGGAAAAGATAAGGCTCTGTTTGATGGGCTGAGGATTTCAGATAATCAGGAATTATGTGAAAAATATCAGGGAAAATTTCCGGTGGTTTCTGTCAGTCTGAAGGGAATTAATGGTGCCACATATGAGGAAGCCCGAAGATTTCTCATAAAAACAATCAATGAAGAAGCCCGCAGACTATCCGTACTTTCAGACAGCACAGAGCTTGATGAAACAGATCACGAATTACTGACACAGTTAAAGAAAAAAGAAATGACAAACGATTCTCTGGTGTACAGTATCCGTGAACTGACAGAATTGCTGGAAAAGCACTTCAGCAGATTATAGATATCAGATATACTGAGTCGTTGGAACAGGAAGGGATTCATACAATTATAAAATATGGAATCGCCTGTTACAGAAAGAAATGTAAGGTGCTGATGAGAATAGACAAACAGTGAACACAGAATATTCAGACCTCATTACCGGATGCAGAACGAACGGTAATGAGGTCTTGTCACGTTATCCTTTAGTTACTGTTCACTCCGTTCACAGTAACTTAGCCAAAATTTATTCCAGATTGCCTGCGGCAATGGAATTTTGGCTTGTATGTCTCGGGATTTTGGCATATTCATGCCAAAACACCTCGCGGGATAGTGGTATGTGAACAGTAACATCCTTTACTCTAATGCTGAGCTTTTTCCATGTTTACAATTGACATCTTAACAGGAAATGATTATGATATTTCTGACAGCGCTTTTTAGCTGTCCTGATTTCATATCAAATCAAATACCCTGTTGCCAGTGGGATATTTGATTTGATATGAAATGAATGAGGAATGGTGAAATACGAAGGAGAGTTAGAGTTATGAGTATTTCCATGATTGGAATTGACCATAATATGGCACCGGTGGATATTCGTGCGAAATTTGCATTTACAAAGAAAAATGCCGGTGAAGCAATGGAAAAAATAAAGAATCAAAATGGAATATATGGATGCGTGATCCTGTCCACCTGTAACCGCCTGGAGGTCTGGGCAAGTGTGGATGATGAGGTGGATGTCTGTCTTTATGACTGCCTCTGCAGGATAAAGGGAATCACTGAGGATTCTTACAGACAATATTTTGTAGAGCGTAAGGATCAGGAGGCAGTTGAGCATCTTTTTTATCTTACCAGTGGTCTGAAATCACAGATCATAGGGGAGGATCAGATCCTTACACAGGTGAAGGATGCCCTGAATCTGGCAAGAGAGAATTTTGCGGCAGATGGTGTTTTGGAGGTTTTGTTCAGAATGGCTGCCACAGCAGGAAAGAGGATTAAGACAGAGGTTCCTTTTTCTCATGGAAATCCGTCAGTGATCCATCAGGCCATCGGATTTCTGGCAGAGAAGGGGTATTCTCTCAGGAATAAGACCTGTATGGTCATCGGTAACGGTGAGATGGGCAAGGTGGCTGCTCAGGCCTTGCAGGAGGCAGGTGCAGATGTAACAGTGACCATCCGTCAGTACAGAAGCGGAGTTGTGAATATTCCGCTGGGCTGCAAGCGTATTAATTACGGTGACAGAATGGAGTATATGCCACAGTGTGATCTTGTAGTAAGTGCAACTGCAAGCCCGAATTTCACATTAAGAGAAGAATTATTCCAGGGAATCCGGACAAAGGATGACCTGATCCTGATCGATCTGGCAGTTCCCAGAGATATAGAGCCATCTGTTGGAAAGATCCAGGGGGTCACACTTTATGACATGGACAGCTTTCGTATAGAGGAGGTTCCTGCAGAACTTCAGGAAAATCTGGAGGCAGCAGGCGCGATCGTAAGAGAGCAGATGGATGAATTTTTCCAATGGCTGGATGGAAGGGACCTGATTCCAAGAATTCAGGATATTAAAGATGAGGCAGTCAATGACCTGAATTTAAGGATTGCAAAGATATTAAAGAAAACACCCATGGAAGAGGATGACAGGCAGAATCTGGTCCATGCAGTGGATACGGCAGCAGGAAAAGTAGTAAATAAACTGATCTTTGGTCTGCGTGACAGTCTGAATCAGGAGATTTTCCTTGAGTGTGTGGCAGGACTGGAGAAAATATATGAAGAATAAGCCGTATTTTCCAATGTTTATAGATTTATCAGACAAGAATATCGTGGTTGTGGGCGGCGGAAACATTGCAACCCGTCGAGTGAAAACCCTTTTATCATTCACCAGAAATATCAGAGTCATTGCTCCGAAGGTCACCATGGAGATGATGGAGCTTGGCAAAGCCGGCTATGTAGAGCTGATCACACGTCCGGTGAAGCGTACAGACTTTGCGATGGCATATATGGTGATCGCAGCTACTAATGACAGAAAGTTAAATGATGAGATCCACAGGATCTGCAGGCAGGAAGGCGTTTATGTTAATGTAGCCAGTGACAGGGAGCAGTGCGATTTTTATTTCCCGGGAATTTATATGGAAGAGGGACTGGTGGTGGGAATCACAGCCAGCGGTCTGGACCATAAAAAAGCGCGCAGGATAAGAGAAGAGATTCAGAATGCCCTGGAGAGAGTTGCGCAGGAAGATGATAATGAGGAGGAAAATGATGACTGAGGTGATCATTGGAAGTAGAGAGAGTAAGCTGGCAGTTCTCCAGAGTGAGATGGTAAAAAGCTACATAGAACAGAAAAACCGTGAAGAAAATGCCGGCTCTGAAATAACAGTAAATATCCTGACTATGAAAACGACAGGAGATATTATTTTGGATCGTACCCTGGATAAGGTGGGCGGAAAAGGACTGTTTGTAAAAGAACTGGACAGGGCATTGCTGGATGGTAAAAGTAATCTGTCTGTACACAGTCTTAAAGATATGCCTATGGAGGTTCCAAAAGAGCTTCCGCTTCTGGCCTTTTCAAAGCGTGAGGATCCAAGAGATGTACTGGTGCTTCCTGAGGGAGTGGCGGAGCTGGATCCGGATAAACCTCTGGGATGTTCCAGCTTAAGGAGAACTCTTCAGTTAGAGAAGTTGTATCCTGAGATGGAGGTAAAGAGTATCCGTGGAAATCTGCAGACAAGGCTTCGCAAGCTGGATGAAGGAGAGTATTCCGGGCTGATCCTGGCAGCGGCAGGTCTGAAACGACTGGGGCTGGAAAGCAGGATCAGCAGATATTTTACACCGGATGAGATGATTCCTTCAGCAGGTCAGGGAATCCTGGCTGTGCAGGGACGCAAAGGTGAGGATTATGGGTATCTGGACGGATACTGTGACAGGGATGCCTGGATTGCAGGAACTGCAGAGCGCGCATATGTAAAATATCTGGACGGAGGATGTTCTTCGCCTGTAGCTGCATTTGCAGAGGTGGACGGAGATGAGATCTTTATCCGCGGTTTATATTACAGTGAAGCTACAGGAAAGTGGCTTACAGGTCAGATCAGAGGTGCAGCAGAGGATGGAGAGAAGCTTGGAATTGCACTTGCAAAGCAATTGAAATCTGACTGTGAGGGAAGATAAAAAAATTTATAAAAAGAAAATTCTTGTGATGCAAAAAGGAGAAGAAACATGGCAGCTGGCAAGGTTTGGCTGGTTGGTGCGGGACCGGGTGATATCGGGCTTTTTACATTAAAGGGCGCAGCGGTTCTGCAGCAGGCAGATGTGGTAGTATATGACAGTCTGGTAGGCGAAGGGGTTCTGGCAAAGATCCCGGAGCATGCCAGACTGATTAATGTAGGCAAAAGAGCAAATCACCATACCATGGTGCAGGAGGATATTAATAAGGTTCTTCTGGAAGAAGCTGAAAAAGGAAATAAAGTAGTAAGACTTAAAGGTGGAGATCCCTTTCTCTTTGGAAGAGGCGGGGAGGAACTGGAACTTCTTTCTGAGAATGGAATCCCTTATGAGATTGTACCCGGAGTGACATCTCCCATTTCTGTTCCTGCTTATAATGGGATTCCTGTGACACACAGGGATTTCTGTTCGTCCTTACATATTATTACAGGACATAAACGTGCAGGGCAGGAGTATGATATAGATTTTAAAGCACTGACTCAGACAAAGGGAACACTGGTATTTCTAATGGGAATTGCAGCACTGGAGGATATCTGCAAAGGGCTTCTTGCAGGCGGCATGGATCCGGATATGCCGGCAGCAGTTCTTCAGAAAGGAACAACAGCAGGACAGAAGCGGGTGGTTGCTACTGTAGGTACACTCAAGGAAGAGGTGGACAGACAGGGGATAGAGACACCTGCCATTATTGTTGTGGGAAAGGTATGTTCTCTGGCTGACAAATTTGCCTGGTATGAGAAGCTTCCTCTGGCAGGCTGGAAGGTTCTGGTCACAAGACCAAGACAGCATATTTCAAAGACAGCAGATCTTCTCCGCCAGAAAGGTGCCGAGGTTCTGGAACTGCCGTCTATCTGTACAGTACTTGTAGAGGATAACAGCAGACTGTATGAGGCATTTGAGAAACTGGATACTTACCAGTGGATTATTTTTACAAGTCCTGCAGGTGTGGAGATCTTTTTCGATGAGATGGACAGAAAAGAGATGGATGTGCGCAGTTTGGGACAGGCGAAGATTGCAGTGATCGGTGAAGGAACGAAGAAAAAGCTGAAAGAGCATCACCTGCTGGCTGATTTTGTGCCAGGTGTGTATGATGGAGATACTCTTGGAGCAGAACTTGCAAAAGAACTTCAGGGAAATGAAAAAATTCTGATCCCAAGAGCTGAGGCCGGAAATAAAAAGCTGACAGAATTGCTGGAGCAGACAGGTGCGAAGGTAGATGACATTGCTACTTACACAACCTGTTATGAAAAGAGCAGGTTGATCGATGAGAAGAAAGAGCTGGAGACAGGAAGTGTGGACTGTGTAGTATTTACCAGTGCCTCTACTGTAAAGGGATTTGTGGAAGGCACAAAGGGACTGGACTATACGAAGGTAAAAGCTGCCTGTATCGGAAAACAGACCAAAGCTACAGCAGATGCTTATGGTATGCAGACCCGCATGGCAAAGAAGGCTACCATCGAAAGTCTCATAGAGCTTGTGGAAGAGATGAAACAGGAAAATTGATAACTATTCTGCAAAAAATGGAACAGTTATGAGAATTGTTGATAAAAGGAGCAAAAAGACATGGACTTAATTCAGAGACCAAGAAGGTTAAGAGGCAGTGAAAACTTAAGAAAAATGGTAAGAGAGACCAGAATGGACAAGTCTTCTCTTATTTATCCCTTATTTGTAAAAGAGGGAACAGGGATTGAAGAAGAAATCCCTTCTATGGAAGGACAGTTCCGCTACAGTGTAGACCGTCTTCCTTTTGAACTGGAACGTCTGCAGAAGGCAGGAGTAAACAGCATTATGCTGTTCGGCATCCCGGATCACAAGGATGAGGTGGGAAGCGGTGCATACGATCCCAACGGAATTGTACAGAAGGCCCTGAGAGAAGCAAAGAAACAGTTCCCGGACATGTACTATATCACAGATGTATGTATGTGTGAGTACACTTCACACGGACACTGCGGAGTGCTCTGCGGTCATGATGTAAATAATGATGCAACACTGGAATTACTGGCTAAGACAGCTGTTTCCCATGTGGAGGCGGGTGCAGATATGGTAGCTCCTTCTGATATGATGGACGGACGTGTACGTGCTATCCGTGAGGCTCTTGATGCAAACGGACATTATGGAGCACCGATCATGTCCTATGCAGTAAAATATGCATCTGCTTTCTACGGACCATTCCGTGATGCTGCAGGCTCTGCACCGTCCTTTGGTGACAGAAAGAGTTACCAGATGGATTTCCACAATAGAAGAGAGGGAATGAAGGAAGCTCTTACAGATGTAGAAGAGGGCGCAGATATCATTATGGTAAAACCTGCCATGTCTTATCTGGACATGGTCTCTGAGGTATCAAAGGCTGTAAATGTGCCGGTTGCAGCATACAGTGTAAGTGGTGAATATGCAATGGTGAAAGCAGCTGCAAAGATGGGCTGGATCGATGAAGAACGTATTATGTGTGAGATGGCAGTCAGTGCATACCGTGCAGGTGCCCAGATCTATCTTACTTATTATGCAAAAGAACTTGCGAAATGCATGGATGAAGGGAGAATCGGCTGATGGGTTTATCAGAAGAATTATTTGACAGAGCAGTAAAGGTAATTCCGGGAGGAGTAAACAGTCCTGTACGTGCCTATGGCGCTATCGGTATTGCACCGAGATTTATCGACCGTGCAGACGGATGCCATATTTATGATGTTGATGGAAAAGAATATGTGGATTATATCGATTCCTGGGGACCTATGATCCTGGGACATAATTTTCCGGAAGTAAAAGAAAGTGTACTGAAGGCATGTGAAAAGGGCCTCAGCTTCGGATGTGCAACTGCAATCGAAGTGGAGATGGCTGAGTTTATCTGTGACCATATTCCACATGTGGATATGGTGCGTATGGTAAATTCCGGTACAGAAGCTGTTATGAGTGCAGTCCGTGTTGCCAGAGGATTTACAGGAAAGAATAAGATTATTAAATTTGCAGGATGCTATCATGGACACAGTGATGCCATGCTGGTAAGCGCAGGCTCCGGTGTGATGACAAGCGGTGTTCCGGACAGTGCCGGTGTTCCTAAGGGATGCACAGAGGATACCATGACTGCTGTTTATAATGATCTGGACAGTGTACGTGCACTGATGGAGCAGGCTGACGGACAGACTGCTGCTGTTATTGTGGAAGCTGTAGGCGCCAACATGGGTGTGGTTCCCCCGAAAAAGGGGTTTCTGGAAGGGCTGAGAAAACTCTGCGATGAGTACGGTGCTCTTTTGATCTTTGACGAGGTTATTACTGGCTTCCGTCTGGCTTTTGGCGGTGCTGCAGAATATTTTGGCGTGACCCCTGATCTGGTTACCTATGGTAAGATCATCGGCGCAGGTATGCCGGTTGGTGCATATGGTGGACGCAGAGAAATCATGGAACTGGTTTCTCCTGTTGGAAAGGTTTATCAGGCCGGTACCTTAAGCGGAAATCCTATTGCAATGGCAGCAGGACTGACACAGTTAAAATACCTCTATGAGCACCAGGAAATCTATAAAGATCTGGAGGAAAAAGGAAAACGTCTCTATGGCGGTATGGAGAAAATCCTGGCAGAGAAAAATCTGCCTTACCATATCAATCACGTATCTTCCCTGGGAAGCCTGTTCTTTACAGAGCAGGAGGTTGTGGATTATACCTCAGCCAAATCCTCAGATACAAAAGCTTTCTCTGAATATTTCAAGGGAATGCTTGCGCAGGGAATCCATATGGCTCCGTCACAGTTTGAGGCAATGTTTTTATCTGTTGCCCATACAGATGAGATCATAGACCAGACATTGGAAGCTGTCAGAAATTATTTTGCCTGAATCAGAGGAAAATACAGTTTTTGCCCTATGGATCTGATATTTTATTTTTACCCATGGACAGGAAAAAATACATAAATCTAAGCTTCGGAATCTTGTTCTGATTGGAAAAATGTGCTATAATCTTTCTATTGTATGACATATATTATTGTTCACTGACAGTAACCGGAAACGGAGTGGACAATGAAGTAAAACTTCAGGACAGTAGGAGGCAATGGCTTTATGAGTGAGAGAAAATATGTAGCCTATGTGGGATCCTATACACATGGCTCTTCCAAGGATGGAATTCATGTTTATGATGTTGATGTAGAAAAGGGCACTCTTACAGAGCGCAGCGGAGTGGAAGTAAGCAATGCATCCCATACAGCAATATCAAAAAACGGCAGATACCTGTATTCTATCGAAGATGAAGGTGTAGCAGTATTTGAGAGAGATTCTGAGGGTGACCTGTCACGTATCAACAGTGTAAATATTGATGGCATGAGAGGCTGCTATCTGGCTACAGATGTAGATGGTAAATATCTCTATGTAGCAGGCTATCATGACGGTAAGGTGACCGTTGTACATACTCATCAGGATGGACGTCTGGGAAGTTTGATGGATGGTGTATTCCATAAGGGGCTTGGCAGTGTGGCAGAGCGTAATTTCCGTCCGCATGTAAACTGCGTACGTCCTACACCGGATAACAAATATCTTTGTGCAGTAGATAATGGAATCGATCAGGTGAAGATTTATAGGATCAATAAGAGAAGACATAAATTGGAACTTGTGGATATTCTGAGATGTCCCAGAGAGAGTGGACCGCGTATTATCCGTTTCAGTGATGACGGCAAATTTGCATACATTCTTTTTGAATTGACAAATGAGATCAAGACCTATAAATATGACGGTAGTGGCAAAACTCCGGAATTTGAACTGATTCAGAGTATTCCTACCATTGTAGTGAAAGATAAGGATACTCACAATGCATCTTCAGGACTGGCTATGTCTCATGATGGCAAGCATCTGTTCTGCACCACAGCCGGTATAGATACTGTGACTATGTTTGAGAGAGATGAAGAAACAGGACTTCTGGACAGAAAGTTTTTCCTGCCTGTAAGTGGCGAATATCCCAAAGATTTGGTGCTGTTTCCGGATGATAAGCATCTGGCAGTGGCAAATCATGCAAGTAATACGGTTACGGTATTTACCATTGATTATGAGAAAAATATCATTGTAATGAATGGAAAACCATTAAAAGTGGAAACACCGAATTCCATTCACATCTGGTCAGTGCCGGAGAAATAAGAATTACAGAGAAATCAAAATTACAGTTTGCTTTGATAAAAGTATTATTTGTCAAAGCAAACTGTTTTTTGTTAGTAGAACTAAATGGGGTCATGTTAATTCATGTAAAAATCCCGAACCCTGTCCATCTGGGAGCTCATATTGACAAAGAGTGCATCTGCCAGTGTAATTGCTGCCATGGATTCTACTACAACTACAGCTCTTGGAACAATGACCGGATCATGGCGGCCGTGGATTTCAAGAGAAAGAGTTTCCTTATCTTTGGTCACAGTCTGCTGGGGCTGACTGATGGATGGAGTTGGCTTAATATGGGCGCGGAGTATAATCTCACTGCCGTCGCTGATTCCGCCCATGATTCCCCCTGCGTGGTTAGAGGTTTTGACAATTTCACCATCTTTGATTGTGAATCCATCATTGTCAGTGGAACCGTTTAAGGAAGTCACTGCAATGCCATCACCGATTTCAACAGCCTTGACTGCGCCGATGGACATCAGGGCGTGGGAGAGAAGAGCACTGAGTTTGTCAAAAACAGGTTCGCCAAGTCCGGCCGGTGTTCCGGTAATGCGGCATTCGATCACACCGCCGGCACTGTCCTGGTTTTTCATACATTCTTCCAGATACTCACCGGCTTTTGCTGCTGCCTGGGCATCCGGCATGTAAAATGCATTCTGGTTGATTTCTTCTTTGTCAAAAGAAGAAATTTTGACAGGTCCGATAGATTTGGTATAGGTGCAGATGGAAATGCCAAGCTCACCTAATATTTTAGAGGCAATGGCACCTGCTGCAACTCTTCCGATAGTTTCCCTCCCTGAAGAACGTCCGCCTCCGCGGTAATCCCGGAAACTGTATTTCTGGTCAAAAGTATAGTCTGCATGTCCCGGACGGTAGGAGTATGCAATATTTCCGTAGTCTCTGGAGCGCTGGTCAGTGTTTCTCACCATCAGAGAAATGGGGGTGCCGGTAGTTTTACCTTCAAAAACGCCGGAAAGGATCTCGACCAGGTCTCCCTCTTTGCGGGCAGTGGTATAACGGCTCTGACCAGGTTTTCTTCGGTCAAGGAAAATCTGGATATCGTCTTCAGAGAGAGAGAGGCCGGCAGGACATCCGTCTACTACAGCTCCAAGGGCTTTTCCGTGGGATTCGCCCCAGGTGGTTACTTTAAATTTATTTCCAAATGATGACTGGCTCATATATTTTGTATCCTTTCGTACTGTCATTTTTGTGTGATATATATATGAATGTGGAATATATATGACTTTATTATAGCGAAGTGTAAAAGTTTTGTAAACCGGAACCATTGGAATTGACAAAAATTAATGTTCAAATTATAATGTATGGTGTGTTTTTGGCAGCTTTGGGTAAGCTGTCTGATGAGGGGAAAGATAGACTGCTGTGTAAACTCTTACAGCAGTAATAGAAAAAGAAGGGAAGTGTGAATCGTGGTAAGGATTTTTAAGACAATCGATGGCTCCATCCATGAGATCCAGGAACCTCAGGAGGGATGTTGGATTGCATTGACAAATCCTACAGCAACAGAGATATTTGAGATTTCTGAACAGTTTGGGATAGAGGTAGACGATTTGCGCGCTCCGTTGGATGAAGAGGAACGTTCCCGTATCGAAGTAGAGGATAATTATACGTTGATCCTGGCAGATGTGCCTACCATTGAGGAGCGGAATGAGAAGGACTGGTATGTGACCATTCCTCTTGGTATCATCGTCACTCAGAAGATGATTTTTACTGTTTGTCTGGAGGATACACAGGTTCTGACCAGATTTATGGAGGGCAGAGTGCGGAATTTCTTCACATATATGAAGACAAGGTTTATTTTACAGATTCTGTACCGTAACGCCAGCATGTATCTGAGATATCTGCGTATTATAGATAAAAAAAGCGAACAGATTGAGGAAAAGCTTCATCTGTCCACCAGGAATCAGGAGCTGATGGAGCTTCTGGAACTGGAAAAATCACTGGTATACTTTACAACCTCTCTGAGATCAAATGAAATGGTACTGGAGAAATTGCTGAAGGTTGAAAGTATTAAGAAATATCCGGAAGATACAGAGCTTCTGGAGGATGTTATTATTGAGAACAAGCAGGCGATTGAGATGGCCAATATTTATAGCGGAATCCTGAGCAGCATGATGGGAACCTTTGCTTCGGTTATTTCAAATAACCTGAATATTGTCATGAAGGTTCTGGCTGTAATTACCATTGTCATGAGTATTCCGACTATTGTATTCAGTGCCTACGGTATGAACCTCAGTGCTGCGGGAATGCCCTTTTCCAGGACACCCTGGGGATTTCTCATAGTGATCATTCTTTCTGTAGTAGCAAGTATCATTGCAGCGATATTTCTGTCCAAGAAGAAATTTTTCTGATGAGAGAAACTGGTTGTGGAGAGATGCTGACTGTGGCAGATTTCCCGGATAGTAAAGGAGAGTTATGAGATTTATTGACAAACTGGAACGAAAATATGGAAGGTATGGAATTGAGAATCTGACGATGTATATTATCATCAGCTATGTGCTGGGATATGCACTGATGTATATTAATCCCGGTGCACTGTCAATGCTGAGCCTGAATGTTACGAAGATACTTCAGGGACAGGTATGGAGGTTGATCACCTGGATCGTATATCCGCCAAGTACATCATCACCTCTTTGGTTTGTGATCGCGATTTTATTTTTTTATTATCCGATCAGTGCTTCTCTGGAGCATACCTGGGGAAAATTTAAATTTACCTTATATATATTGTCAGGAATGATTTTTACTGTAATCGCTGCATTTATCCTTCATTTTGTGATGGGAGGCGTATTAGATGGGCTGGGAGGAATTATTTTTTCCACATATTATATTAGCTTATCTATTTTTCTGGCATATTCATTGACATATCCTGATATGACAGTGTTACTTATGTTTGTAATACCGGTTAAGATGAAATGGATGTCAATTGTCTATGCTGCGATTGTGATCTATGATGTTGCCAGATATTTTATGAATGGAGCATGGTTTATGGCACTTCCGATCATTGCATCATTGCTGAATTTTGTGATCTTTTTCCTGGGAACCAGGGATTTCAATCGTTACAATCCCAAGGAAATCCACAGAAAGAATGAGTTTAGGCGTGCAGTGAACGGCGGAAGTAAAACAGTGCCTTTCCCTGGAAGCAGCAATGCGGTTACCAAGCACAAATGTGCAGTCTGTGGACGTACGGAAAAGGATGATCCTAATCTGGAATTTCGTTTCTGTTCCAAGTGTAACGGAAATTATGAATACTGTCAGGATCATTTATATACACATATACACAAGAAATAGGGCATAAGAGGAGAGAAAATTATTATGAAAAAAGTACCATTCGTTACTCTGGAAAAACTTCAGGAGATTACATCACAGTTTCCAACACCTTTTCATCTCTATGATGAGAAGGGAATCCGCGAGAATGCCAAAGCAGTGAAGGAAGCATTTGCATGGAATAAAGGCTTCAAAGAATACTTTGCAGTAAAGGCTACACCAAATCCTTTTCTGATCCAGATTCTTCAGGAGTATGGCTGTGGCTGTGACTGCTCGTCTATGACTGAGCTTATGATGTCCAAGGCCCTTGGCTGTAAAGAGGGAGATGTAATGTTTTCTTCTAATGATACTCCGGATGAAGAATTCAAATATGCCAATGAGATTGGCGGAATTATTAATCTGGATGACATTACTCACATTGAGAGTGTGGAGAAAGCAGTGGGATATATTCCCAAAGTGATCAGCTGCCGTTATAATCCGGGCGGATTATTCAAGATCAGCAATGATATTATGGACAATCCGGGAGATGCAAAATATGGTATGACCACAGAGCAGATCTTTGAGGCATTTAAGATTCTGAAAGCTAAGGGAGCAGAGGAATTTGGTATTCATTCTTTCCTTGCAAGTAATACAGTGACTAACGAGTATTATCCTATGCTTGCCAGAGAATTGTTTAAGCTGGCAGTTGATCTGCAGAAGGAAACAGGCGCTCATGTGAAGTTTATCAATCTTTCCGGTGGTGTGGGAATCCCTTACAGACCGGATCAGACACCTAATGATATCCGTGAGATCGGCGAGGGCGTCCGCAAGGTTTATGAGGAAGTTCTGGTTCCGGCAGGAATGGGAGATGTGGCAATCTATACAGAGATGGGACGTTTTATGATGGGACCTTATGGCTGCCTGGTAACGAAGGCAATTCATGAGAAACATACTCACAAGGAGTATATCGGAGTGGATGCCTGCGCTGTAAACCTGATGCGGCCGGCAATGTATGGTGCTTATCATCACATTACAGTAATGGGCAAAGAAGATCAGCCGTGTGATCATATGTATGATATCACAGGTTCTCTCTGTGAGAATAATGATAAATTTGCCATCGACCGTTATCTGCCCAAGGTTGATATGGGAGATTTGCTGGTGATCCATGATACAGGTGCTCATGGTTTTGCAATGGGATATAATTATAATGGTAAGCTGAAATCTGCTGAGATTCTTCTTCATGAGGATGGAAGCTTTGAAATGATCCGCCGTGCTGAGACACCAAAGGATTATTTTGCAACATTTGATTGTTTTCCGATTTATGAAAAATTGCTGGAAGATACGAAATAAGTCTGAAAGGACTTGTGATTGTCTGGAGTTTCGTGAATAGGAACATCAGACAGTTACATAAGCTTTTGTGAAGTCAAGGATATACCGGTCTGCTCGGAAAGGACTGCAGACCGGTTTTCTTGCGCCTTTATGGAGAAGACAGGAAACTGCATGATTATGGGATTTGGAGCGAGAAATATGAAATTGAAACTGAAAATAAAATTATCCGGAATGATAATCCTGCTTGGATTATTATTGATAGGAAATTTCTGCTGTCAGGTACAGGCTGCAGAAGAATATTATGTGCCTTATGGGACGATGGAGATTAAAGCAGGAAAGTCCAAAGCGATGGATATTTACTGTGATAATGTAAAGCTGAAACCATCCGGATTTAAATGGAGCAGCAATAAACCGGAATGTGTGTCTGTTGTGGGCGGTATTGTAAAGGGGAAAAAGACTGGATATGCCAGAGTCACTGCCGAAAAAAACAAAAAAACCGTAAGCTGTATGGTGTATGTATACAATAAAACACAGACAGTACCCTTTAAGAATTACCGGGGACAGGTGAAGATTACCAGAGATTCGGATTTGACACTAAAACCGGAAAAGCTTGGAAAAGGAATTACGTATACATCTTCTGATTATAATGTTGCAAATGTGACGGCTGATGGAAAGGTGATTCCATTTAAAAAGGGAAAAGTAACGATTACCTGTTGCTCCTATGGTACCAGCAAATATGTTTCCAAAATAGTAGTAGTAATTGGAAAGGCTGCCCGGGATATCAGTATAAAAAAACAGCTTTCTTTGGAAACCGGAGAGAAAATCCAGCTAGATGTAAAGGCAGTTCCTGCGAATAGGGTTTTATCTGCAATCAAATATTCTTCCGATGACAGCACAGTAGCATCTGTGGATAATAAGGGGCAGATTATCGGTAAATCTGCGGGAAGGGCCAATATTACAGTGACTGCTGCTGGTGCTGACGGGACAATTCAGAAGAATGTGGAGGTATATGTAGCGGAGGCAGATAAGGAAACAGACATTACCCAGGGAACGGATACCGGATATATCTATCACAGAGGAGATCCCACCAGTGCTCCTGAGAATACTCTTCCTGCTTTTGAAATTGCAGGAAAAAATGGGGCCCAATATGTGGAAACAGATGTATATGAGACAAAGGATGGTGTACTTGTGATTTTCCATGATACATCTCTGAAACGAATGTGTGGTGTAGATAAAAATATTCTGGATATGACATATGCAGAACTTTGCCAGTATCCGATCATTTATGGCAGAAATGCGGCTATGTTTCCCAACAATGTGGTTCCAACGCTGAAGCAGTATATTGACTGCTGTAATACCTATAATATGACACCTGTGATTGAGATCAAGCAGATTCCCAGTGCCAATGGGATGAAACAATTTAAACAGCTTTTATCTATATCTAAAAAGCAGCCGTTGATCATTTCTCTGAGGGACAGTCATCTGATCACATTGAGACAACTGGGAATTCCGTATAAAATGCAATGGGTGATCAAGGAGCCGATCACAGACAGCATCATTCGCCGATGCTCACAGTATAACTGGGATGTAAGTACCATGTATAACTTTGTGAAAAAAGAAGATATTCCCAAAGCACATCAGATGGGAGTAGGAGTTGCAGTATGGCTTTGCAAAGACCGGAAAATTGCAGATTTATTTGAAACCTGGGGTGTGGATTATATCACATGTGAAATAAATATGGAGGAGATGCTTTAGAGCGTTTTTTAAACACGCTCTAGAACATATAGAAAAAAAGGCCTGTAAAATACTTGATTTTACAGGCTTTTAAATATAATATACAAATTAAAAGAAGTGCCGGCAGTGGGACTTGAACCCACACGATGTTGCCACCAACAGATTTTGAGTCTGCCTCGTCTGCCAATTCCGACATGCCGGCGTTTGAACTTTTACTATGATATCATGATTCTGACAGATTGGCAAGAAAAATTTTACATATTTTTATAAGATATTTTTTTATAAGATACTTTTATAGTTCATTGACAATGTGATGAACGGAAACAGGGAGGGGAAAATGAAAAAAAACAAAACAATAAGGATACTTCGGATTTTATGTGCAATGCTTTGCTGTATCTGTCTGGTGGGAACGTTGCCTGTGGAAAATGTGAGTGCAGCCACCACACCGGTGAAGAAAAACGGACGCCTTAGTGTAAAGGGTACGAGACTGGTCAATTCCCAGGGAAAGGCTGTGGTATTAAAAGGGGTCAGTACCCATGGAATCAACTGGTTTCCCCAGTATGTGAATAAGGCTGCGTTTAAAACACTGAGGGATAACTGGGGTGTGAACTGTATCCGGCTGGCAATGTATACGGAAGAATATAATGGTTATTGTTCCGGAGGAAATCAGGCAGAACTGAGAAAACTGATCAACAATGGTGTGAAATATGCCACAGAACTGGGAATGTATGTGATCATTGACTGGCATATTTTAAGCGACGGAAATCCTGTGAAAAATAAAAAGCAGGCAATGTCATTTTTTAAATATATGGCAAAGAAATATAAAAACCAGAACAATATTTTTTATGAAATCTGCAATGAGCCTAATGGGGATACATCCTGGAACAGGATCAAAGGCTATGCCTCATCTGTTATAAAAATCATCCGCAAATATGATAAGAAAAATATTATTCTGGTGGGAACACCTACCTGGTCCCAGGATGTAGATGTGGCAGCAGACAGTCCTATCAAAGGATATTCCAATATTATGTACACTTTTCATTTTTATGCAGCTACTCACGGTGACAGCTATAGGCAAAAAGTGCAGGCTGCTATTCAGAAGGGACTGCCGGTTTTTGTCAGTGAATTTGGAATCTCTGAAAGTTCCGGGAATGGCAGAATTGACAAAAACGAAGCAAATAAGTGGATGCAGTTTCTGAAGAAAAATAAGATCAGCTATGTCTGCTGGAGCCTGTGTAATAAAAATGAAAGCTGCTCACTGCTGAAAAGCTCCTGCAGCCGGACGGGAAATTTCAAAAAATCGGATTTGTCCCAGGCTGGCTTGTGGTATAAGTCTGTAAAATGACAGAGAGATGGAAGAATCTGATTTCTAAAAAGTTTATGAAATTCTCATGAAATTTTCGGCCTTTTATTGAAAATTACATGAATAAGTGATATGGTACTTGTTACAAAATAACAAATGGAGGAATTGCCAATGAACTTTGATAATAAAAAGCCAGGCAGAAAACCGCTTTATGTCTATTATATTATTGCTGCGGTTATTATAATTCTGCTGAATGTGCTGCTTCTTCCTGCAATTGAGGGAAGAAAGGTACAGACCACAGATTATAACACCTTTCTCACTGGCGTAGAAAAAAATTATGTAAAAGCAGTTGAGATTCAGGATAATTATATTTATTACGAAGTTGAGAGTGATGGACAGGAGTTATATTGCCGGACAGTAAAGGTGAATGATCCGGAGCTGGTAGACAGACTTCACGATGCAGGCGTAAAATTTGAAGCAGTTGCACCTCAGCAGACATCTATCTGGGTGAGTATTCTGGCTGGATATGTACTGCCTATCCTTATCTTCGTTCTTCTGGGACGCTGGCTTAGCAAGAAGATGATGAGTTCCATGGGCGGAGGACCGGGAGGTGCTATGTCCTTTGGAAAAAGTAATGCCAAAGTATATGTAAAATCATCTACAGGTATTAAATTTGCAGATGTTGCCGGAGAGGAGGAAGCAAAGGATCTGTTAAAGGAGATAGTAGATTATCTTCATAATCCTCAGAAATACAGAGAAATTGGTGCGTCCATGCCAAAGGGAGCCCTGCTAGTAGGCCCTCCGGGAACAGGTAAAACTCTTCTGGCAAAGGCTGTAGCAGGCGAGGCAGAGGTTCCTTTTTTCTCTATTTCAGGTTCAGAATTTGTGGAAATGTTTGTTGGTATGGGAGCAGCCAAGGTTCGTGATCTGTTTAAACAGGCTAATGAGAAGGCACCCTGCATTGTATTTATTGACGAGATAGATACCATTGGTAAGAAACGAGATGGTGCAGGATTTACAGGTGGTAATGATGAGCGTGAGCAGACATTAAACCAGTTGCTGACAGAGATGGACGGTTTTGATGGTTCCAAGGGTGTTGTGATCCTTGCCGCCACTAACAGACCGGATTCTCTTGATCCGGCTCTTCTCAGACCTGGCCGTTTTGACAGACGTATTCCGGTAGAGCTTCCGGATCTGAAGGGAAGAGAGGATATCCTTAAGGTTCATGCTAAGAAGATTAAAATTGCAGATTCTGTCCGCTTTGATGAAATTGCCAAGGCTGCAGCAGGAGCTTCCGGCGCAGAACTTGCCAATATTGTAAATGAAGCTGCGCTCCGTGCAGTTCGTGACGGAAGAAAATTTGCTACACAGGCTGATTTTGAGGAGAGTATTGAGGTAGTTATTGCCGGATATCAGAAGAAGAACAGAGTTCTTTCCAACAAGGAAAAACTTATTGTAGCTTATCATGAAATCGGCCATGCGCTGGTTGCTGCAAAACAGACAGAATCCGCACCTGTTCATAAGATCACAATTATTCCGCGTACTTCAGGTGCCCTGGGATATACCATGCAGGTAGATGACGGTGACCATTATCTTATGACAAAGGAAGAATTGGAGAATAAGATTGCTACCTTTACAGGCGGCCGTGCAGCAGAGGAACTTATTTTCCATTCCATTACTACAGGAGCTTCCAATGATATTGAGCAGGCTACCAAGATTGCCAGGGCTATGATCACCAGATACGGTATGAGTGAGGATTTCGATATGGTTGCTATGGAAAATGTTACCAACCAGTATCTGGGAGGAGATTCCAGTCTTGCATGTTCCTTTGAAACACAGACACTTTTGGACAAGAAGGTTGTGGATCTGGTGAAAATGGAGCACCAGAAAGCACTGAAGATTCTGCAGGACAATATGGGAAAGCTTCATGAGCTTGCAAAATATCTGTATGAACATGAGACTATTACAGGGGAAGAGTTTATGAAAATCCTGAATGATCCCCTTCCTTCTGTGAATACCGGGACTGCAAAGCAAGAGAATACAGAAGAAAATACAGAAGAGAATACAAAAGAGAATACAGAAGAATAGAAGACATATTGACAAAAAGTTATGTAGAGAAAGCAGCAGGAGAAGAGTGCCTGCTGCTTTTTTCGGTGGTCAGGATTCTTGTTACTGTTCACTGATAGTATCCCGCGAGGTGTTTTTTGTGAGCGAAGGTCACAGAAAACCTGAGACATACCGCGCGAATTTATGCGATTAGCATAAATCCTGTGCATCGCGAAGCGTGTTATTGGGCGCGGAGTGAACAGTAACGGATTCTTCCTTGTAAATCAGACCGGGTTCAGTTATAATAGGAACAATGAAATGAAGTTTAGCCGGTTGACAGAGAAAACAGGACAGTCAGAAAGAAGGGACGTTATGAACTGCCGTACTGCAGAGGGAATGGTAAACGGATATATTAATCATGAACTTTCTTTGAAGGAGCTGGAGGAATTTTTGGATCATATCCAGACATGTTCTTCCTGTTATGATGAATTGGAGACATATTTTATTGTTTATGAGGCCATGCAGCAGTTGGATGACAATGACAGCGGATCAGTGATGGATTTCAAGAGACTTCTGGAACAGGATATTCGGAAATCCAGACGATATATCCGTAAGAAAAAATTAGGCCGTTTTTCAGTGGGAGTCCTTTTGTGTATACTGATCGTGGCTCTGGCAGCGTTTATGGTATATGTGGTGATGCAGATAATTCGTATTATCTGATCGCTAAATGAAGAGGTTGTTGTATGATTGGAGGAACTTATGAGTGAAAAAATATTACTGATCGACGGACATAGTATTTTAAACAGGGCTTTTTACGGTCTGCCGGATCTGACTAATTCTGAAGGAAAGCATACAGGGGCAGTCTATGGCTTTCTGAATATTCTTTTCAGAATTCTGGAGGAGGAAAAGCCACAGTATCTGACTGTGGCCTTTGATCTTCACGCACCTACCTTCCGTCATAAAATGTATGAGGCATACAAAGGAACCCGTAAACCCATGCCTGAGGAACTGAGAGAACAGGTGCCCTTGATCCAGGAAATACTTACTGCCATGGGTGTAAAAATTGTTACTATGGAGGGCTATGAAGCAGATGATATTCTGGGAACTTTGGCCGGTAGAAGTGAGAAGAAAGGGATGGATGTGATCATTCTCTCAGGAGACAGGGATTTACTACAGCTTGCCACTGAGAAAGTAATGATCCGCCTTCCAAGAACTGTAAGAGGGAAGACTACCATAGAGGATTTTCATGCAGAGCAGGTGCTGGAGAAATATCAGGTAACACCACCTCAGATTGTTGATCTGAAGGCTCTTATGGGAGACAGCGCAGATAATATCCCCGGAATCCCGGGAGTTGGTGAGAAAACTGCTACAAAGATCATAGCGGAATATGGCTCTGTTGAAAATGCCCATGAACATCTGGAGGAGATCAAACCCAACCGCGCAAAGGAATCTCTCAGAGAGCATTATGATCTGGCACAGCTTAGTAAAGCATTGGCTGCAATTAATACAGACAGCCCGGTGGAGTTTGACTATGAGCAGGCGAAGCTTGGAAATCTTTATACACAGGATGCATTTTTGCTTTGTAAGCGATTGGAATTCAAAAATTTACTGGGTCGTTTTGATTCAGAAAATGCACAGCCACAGCAACAGATGCAGGAATTTTTCAGCTGCAGTGATCTGTCCGGATGTGAAACCCTTTTTGACAGAGCTGCAAAGCAGGAATATGTGGGAGTTTCGCTGGTTGCAGAGCAGGGACAGGTATTTGGTGTGGGACTGGCACTGGATAGCGAGGAAGTTTATTTTATACCTGTGGAGGGACTGCTTACAGAGAATTATCTTTGTGGAAAGCTTCAGCAGCTTTTACAGAAATCCTCCCATGGAGCTTTGACAATCTGCTCCATGGATGTGAAATCCATGCTGAAATATGTAGATGGTGAGGATTTTGGTGAGATTTTTGACACAGGAGTAGCTGCTTATCTTCTGAATCCGCTGAAATCATCATATACCTATGATGATATTGCAAAAGAATATTTAAATGGCCGGCTTCTTCCGTCCAGAGAGGAACTGCTGGGAAAAATGACCCTGGAAAAGGCATGGCAGCAGAGCGAGGACGGGCTGGTAAATATGGCCTGTTATATGGCGTATACGGCACTTGTGAGTAGAGAACCTCTTTGCGAAGCGTTGAAAGAAACGGACATGTGGAGAGTTTACACAGAAATTGAGCTTCCTTTGATTTTTACATTGAATTCCATGGAAAAATGGGGAATCAAAGTAAAGGGAGAGGAACTGAAAAGCTACGGAGAGAGACTGAATATTCGGATCGCAGAGCTGGAACAGCTGATCTGGAAACAGGCGGGAGAGGAATTTAACATTAATTCTCCCAAACAAATGGGAATCATCCTTTTTGAAAAGCTGGGGTTAAAGGGTGGAAAGAAAACAAAAACAGGTTATTCTACAGCTGCTGATATTCTGGAGAAGCTGGCACCGGAGTACCCGATTGTGAAAGATATTCTGGAGTACAGACAGTTAACAAAACTGAAATCCACCTATGCAGATGGGCTGGAAAAGGTGATCGAAAAGGACGGAAGAATCCATTCAACCTTCAATCAGACCATTACTGCTACAGGACGTATCAGCAGTACAGAGCCTAACCTTCAGAATATTCCTGTCCGCATGGAATTGGGACGCCTGATCCGAAAGGTTTTTGTACCGGAGGATGAGTATGTATTTCTGGATGCAGATTATTCCCAGATTGAGCTGCGTGTGCTGGCACATATGTCAGGGGATGAGAAGCTGATTCAGGCTTACCGTGAGGCACAGGATATTCACAGACTGACGGCGTCACAGGTATTTCATGTGCCTTTTGATCAGGTAACTCCTTTGCAGAGAAGAAATGCCAAGGCAGTTAATTTTGGAATTGTGTATGGAATCAGTTCCTTTGGACTCAGCCAGGATTTAAGTATTACAAGAAAAGAAGCGGCTGATTATATTGAAAGATATTTTGAAACTTATCCTAAAATCAAGGGATTTCTGGATGAGCTGGTGGAACAGGGCAAGAAAAAGGGCTATGTGACAACCATGTTTGGAAGACGAAGACCAATTCCGGAATTGAAGTCCAGCAATTTTATGCAGCGTTCTTTTGGGGAAAGAGTTGCCATGAATTCTCCTATTCAGGGAACGGCAGCAGACATTATTAAAATTGCCATGAACCGTGTCTATAAGCGACTGAAGGAAGAGGGATTGCGTTCCCGTCTGGTATTGCAGGTTCATGATGAGCTTCTTATAGAAACTTATAAAGAAGAAATTGAACAGGTTTCTGCAATCCTGGAGGAAGAAATGAAAGGAGCTGCGAACCTGTCAGTAGAACTGGAAGTGGATATGCACCAGGGCAATAACTGGTATGAAGCAAAGTAAGAACCTTTGGGTTACTGTTTACTGGTAATATCCCGCGAGGTGTTTTTGGTGAGCGAAGGTCACAGAAAACCTGAGACATACCGCGCGAATTTATGCGTTTAGCATAAATTAAGTTTGCGAAGCAAACGATACTCCTTGGGCTTTGCACAAGGAGATTCATATTTCCTGCATCGCGAAGCGTGTTGCTGGGAACGGAGTGAACAGTAACACTTTGGGTATTGTAAGGCAGAGGAACCATTGGTGGATATCTTGTTAGGAGTATAAATGATTACAATAGGGATTACCGGCGGAGTGGGAGCCGGCAAGAGTACAGTGCTGGATTTTCTGGAACAGGAATATCAGGCATATGTGATGAAAGCAGATGAGATAGGTCATCTGGTGATGGAACCGGGACAATCCTGTTACGAACCGGTAATTGCATTATTTGGAAAACAAGTTATAAAAAATGACAAAACTATTGACCGCAGACTGGTTTCGGATGTAGTATTTTCACATCCGGACATGCTTGAGAAATTAAATCACATTATTCATCCTGCGGTGAAGGAATACATCCGCAGACAGCTTGCCCTGAAAAAGGAAGAGGGACAGAGAATCTGTGTGGTAGAAGCAGCCCTTCTTCTGGAGGATCATTATGAGGAATTTTGTGATACCGTCTGGTATATCCGTACGGATTCAGAGATCCGTATCCGCAGGCTGATGGAAAGCCGGGGATATACCAGAGAGAAATCAATGAGTATTATAGCCAGTCAGGCACCGGAAGAATTTTTTAGAACGCATACAGATTATGTGGTTACAAATAATACTGATCTGGAGGATACCTGGCAACAGATCAGGGAAGGAATTAAAAAATATGAGACTTTGTAGTATTGCCAGCGGCAGCAGTGGGAACTGTATTTATGTAGGCTCTGATCAGACACATCTGCTGGTAGATGTAGGAATCAGTGGTAAGCGCGTGGAGCAGGGACTGAATGAGCTGGAGCTGACAGGAAGAGATATTGACGGTGTTCTGATTACCCATGAGCATTCGGATCATATTAAAGGACTGGGAGTGCTTGCCAGAAAGTATCAGATACCTGTTTATACCACAGGAGGTACGGTGGATGCCTTGTCCAGAATGAACCTTGGGAAAATGCCGGAAGGTATTTTTCATGAGATCAGGGAAGATGAGACATTCTCGGTGGGAGATCTGAAAATAGATCCTTTTACGATTTCTCATGATGCCGCGCAGCCGGTGGGATACCGTATAGAATGTGATGACCACTCTGTGGGAATTGCCACAGACCTTGGAAAATATAATGAATACATAATTGAGAATCTCCAGAATCTGGATGCCCTTCTTCTGGAGGCAAACCATGATATTCGTATGCTTCAGGTGGGAAAATATCCTTATTATCTGAAACAGAGGATTCTGGGAGACAGAGGACATCTTTCTAATGAAAATGCAGGCAGACTTTTATGCAGGCTTCTTCATGACAACATGAAAGCTATTTTTCTGGGACATTTAAGCAGAGAAAATAACTATGAAGAGTTGGCCTATGAGACTGTGTGCTCAGAAGTAACCTTAGGTGACAACCCTTATAAGTCCCGTGATTTTAAAATACAGGTGGCAAAGAGGGATTGCATATCAGAAGTAATTACAGTGTAGAAAGGACAAAGAACTTATGAAAAAAACAATCATTACCGTAGTAGGAAACGACACAGTGGGGATTATTGCAAAGGTTTGTACTTATCTTGCAGACAACAATGTAAATATTCTTGATATCTCCCAGACCATCGTACAGGGATACTTCAACATGATGATGGTAACAGATGCCACAAAATGTGAAAAAGATAATGGGGTTCTTGCAAAAGAACTGGAAGACCTTGGAAATCAGATCGGCGTAGTGATCCGCTGCCAGCATGAAGATATCTTCAATGTAATGCACAGAATCTGAGAAAACATACAAGGGAGAAAAATAAAATGATCAATATTTTTGAAGTAAATGAAACCAATAAAATGATTGAGCAGGAGAATCTGGATGTGCGTACCATTACAATGGGAATCAGCCTTCTGGACTGTATCGACAGTGATCTTGAGACCTTGAATAAAAAGATTTATGACAAGATCACAACCTGCGCCAAAGATCTGGTATCTACAGGTGAGGCAATTTCCATGGAATATGGGATCCCCATCGTAAATAAAAGGATTTCCGTAACTCCCATCGCTCTGGTCGGTGGTGCTGCATGTAAGACAAAAGAAGATTTTGTGACAATTGCAGAGACTCTGGATAGGGCTGCAAAGACAGTTGGGGTCAACTTCATCGGCGGTTATTCTGCTTTGGTAAGCAAGGGAATGACTCCTGCAGAGAAACTTCTGATCGAATCTATTCCGCAGGCACTGGCAAAAACCGAGCGTGTCTGCAGTTCTGTAAATGTGGGCTCTACACGTACAGGTATTAATATGGATGCTGTCAAACTGATGGGAGAGATTGTTCTGGAAACAGCTCAGGCAAGTAAGGAACAGGATTCTCTGGGATGTGCGAAGTTGGTTGTATTCTGTAATGCACCGGATGATAATCCGTTTATGGCAGGTGCGTTCCACGGTGTGACAGAGGCAGATACGATCATCAACGTAGGTGTCAGCGGACCCGGTGTTGTTAAGACTGCTCTGGAACAGGTTAGAGGTAAGGATTTTGAGACTCTTTGCGAAATGATCAAGCGTACTGCTTTCAAGGTAACACGTGTTGGACAGTTGGTAGCCAGAGAGGCTTCCAAGCGTCTGGGTGTGAAGTTTGGTATTGTGGATCTGTCTCTGGCTCCCACTCCTGCCATCGGCGACAGTGTTGCTGAGATCCTGGAGGAGATTGGTCTGGAGCATGCAGGTGCACCGGGTACAACAGCAGCTCTTGCTCTGTTAAATGACCAGGTGAAAAAGGGCGGCGTTATGGCTTCTACTGCAGTTGGTGGTTTAAGTGGTGCATTTATTCCGGTCAGTGAGGATCAGGGTATGATCGATGCTGTAAATGCAGGGGCACTGACTCTTGAGAAGCTGGAGGCTATGACCTGTGTATGTTCTGTAGGTCTTGATATGATTGCGATTCCAGGAGATACCAAGGCTTCCACTATTGCAGGTATTATTGCAGATGAGGCAGCTATTGGTATGGTAAATCAGAAGACAACAGCTGTACGTCTGATCCCGGTTATCGGTAAGGGCGTTGGAGAGGTTGTTGAATTTGGAGGATTGCTTGGTTATGCACCGATTATGCCGGTGAATCAGTTCTCCTGTGATGCGTTTGTGCAGAGAGGCGGAAGGATTCCAGCGCCGATCCATAGCTTTAAAAACTGATAAAAAAGGCCGGAAACTTCGGAAAAGGAGTTTCTGGTTTTTTTGTTCAAGAGGGACGCGGGGCGGAAAATATTTTGTCTGGGGTGCGGTTTCGGAGCCTAAGATATTCTAAGCCGCCAGAAATCTGCTAAAAGCATGAGCCGTCCTGTCAAACTCGCTCCGCCTCCGACTTCGCTCAGACAGTGAGGCAGACGGCTCATAACGCAGATTTCTGGTGGCTAAGAATATCTAAGACTCCTGCAAATGCACCCCAGACAAAATATTTTCCGCCCCGCTGGTATCTGTTTTTAACTATAGAAATTCTGACGCAGGACTGCACGCTATGAAGGATTGGATTGTTTGCATTATTTTATAGAATTGCTATAAATAAAGGAAGTATTTTGCTTTAAAGGGACTCCAATACATGGAGGAGCCGGGTGTTGTCTTCGGGGTGCATGATGCAGAAGCGGATGTATTCGCCGTCCAAGCATTCGAAGGAGGAGCAGTTGCGGATCATGAGGCCCTGGCGGATGCAGGTGTCGAAGATGTCCTGGGAGGTCAGGCCGGGCTTCTGGATTTTCAGGAGGAGGAAGTTGGCATAGGTTGGGTAGGTTTTGTAAGTGGGAGTATTCTCCAGTGCTTTGAGCAGGCGGGTGCGTTCTGAGAGGATGAGGTCCCGGGTCTGGCGGATGTAGGTTTTGTCCTGGAGCATCAGTTCGCCGGCCAGGGCTCCCAGACTGTTGAGGGACCATGGTACCTGTTTTTCTTTCATTTTTTTGAGAAATTCCAGGTTCCCGGTGATTCCGTAGCCCAGACGCATGCCTGGGGCTGCGTAGAATTTGGATACGCCGCGGAGTACCATCAGGTTCTGGAATTCTCTGGTGAGGCTAATGGCGGTAATTTCATTGATATCCGGGGCAAACTCTACATAAGTTTCGTCGATCATTACGAAAATGTTCCGTTCATTGCAGAAGGAAACGATTCTGCGCAGGTCGTTTACCTTAATTGCAGATGAGGTAGGATTATTTGGGTTGCAGAGGATGAGAAAATCATATTTTCCCTCCAGAGTGTGACAAAGATCATCTACGTTGAGGACAAAGTTATCCTCTTCGCGCAGATGATAATATTCCTGTGTACTTCCGGAGAAGGAGAGCTCCCTGGCGTATTCTGAATAGGTCGGACCCAGGATAAGGGTGTGCTTTGGATTTTGTTCCTGTATCAGCAACGCGATCAGTTCGCTGGAACCATTTCCCGGCAGGATGAATTCAGCAGGAATATTGCAATATTCTGAAATTGTGCTGCAAAGTGAAGTGTAATTTCTGTCAGGATAAGAAGACAGGATATCCAGACGCCCTGCAAGCTGTTCCTTTACATGCTCAGAAAGCCCCAGAGGGTTTACATTTGCCCCAAACATAATGATATCTTCTCTGCGAAGTCCGTAAATCTCGCAGACTTTCTCAATGTCACTTCCGTGAAATTCTATTTTAGCACTCATAATAAAGCCTCACAATCTGTTATAATAGTTCTGAATATGTGATATCTGAAATATAGTATATCATTTTTGTGCTTTTGTTTCCAGAAAAACAAATCATTTCTTGTCATATATTCAGACAGATGGTAAAATGAACCTATAATTATCATATTAAACCTCAGGCAGAAAATTCAAAAAACTCTTGACATATCTGCATTACCGTGGTAAAGTAAACACATCAAAACCGATGAGAAAGAAGAGTAAGCAACCAAGGATCATTACAGAGAGCAGCAGGTGGTGGGAAGCTGCATGAGACTGATTGTTGAATGGCCTTTCGAGGGCGGTCCGAAATCTTAATAAGCGTGAGAGTAGGCACCGACGGGAACCGAACCCGTTATAAATCAGGAGTGTATGTTTGTACATGAGAAAGTGGACGTTTCGTCAATTTGAGTGGCACCGCGATAATAAGATACTTATTACCGTCTCAAGCAAATGCATTGTTTGAGACGGATTTTTTATATATACAAAGCGGCTTTCACATCAGTTGGCACATCCGGTAAAAGGAATCCGGGAGTTCTTTCTCACAGACGGTAACAGGGGATTGGCATATATCCCTGAGGCTACGGCAGTTAAATATTATGAGCTGCTGAATCATTGATGTAGAGAGAGGAAAAAGACTATGAAGAAAAGAGTATTAGCAATCGCAGCAACAGCAATGGCAACTATGATGATGGCATCACCGGTTATGGCACAGGATTTCAAGATCGGCATCTGTAATTATGTAGATGACGCTTCCTTAAACCAGATCGTAGACAATATTCAGTCCCGTCTGGAAGAACTTGGCAAGGAAAAGGATGTAAACTTTGAGGTATCTTATGATAACTGCAATGCTGATGCCAATGTTATGGAGCAGATCATTTCTGATTTTCAGGCTGATAATGTAGATTTAATGGTAGGTGTTGCAACACCTGTAGCAATGCGTATGCAGTCCGCAACAGAAGGAACGGATACACCGGTTGTATTTTCTGCAGTATCTGACCCTGTAGGAAGTGGCCTTGTAGAGGATCTGGAGGCACCGGGAGCAAATATCACCGGAACCAGTGATTATCTTGATACAGCTTCTATTATGAAATTGATCCAGGCAGTAAATCCGGATGTGAAAAAAATCGGACTTCTCTATGATGTGGGACAGGATGCTTCCACTACAGCCATCCAGGAAGCCAAGGATTATCTGGACAAGGAAGGCATTGAATATGTAGAGCGTACAGGAACCACAACAGATGAGGTACAGCTTGCGGCAGATGCCCTGGTGGCAGATAAGGTAGATGCAATATTTACCCCGACAGACAACACCATCATGACAGCAGAGCTTTCTATTTATGAAAAATTTATTGAGGCAGGAATTCCACAGTATACAGGAGCTGATTCCTTTGCATTAAACGGTGCGTTCGTTGGATACGGTGTGGATTATGCAAATCTGGGACAGAAGACAGCAGATATGATCGCAGCAATCCTGGTAGACGGTGCAGACCCATCTGAAACACCGGTAGAAACCTTTGACAATGGTACAGCAACTGTAAATACAGAGACCTGCGAAGGGCTGGGACTTGATCTTGACACAGTTAAAAAGGAATTTGAGCCATTATGCACACAGGTAAACGAGATCGTTACAGCAGAGAGCTTTGATGAAGTAGAAAAATAATAAAGATGTTTGGATTGTGTTTTGATCGGACGTGAATTTGAACAAAATATTTTCTGAATTGAAATGAACAGCAGCAGTTTTTCTGTTGCTGTTCATTGAATGTAATAAAATAAATACAAATTGGAGGAAATTATCGTGACTATTGCGACTATGCTCTCCCTGGGAGAGACTGCGCTGAAGCTTGGCCTGATCTGTTCACTGACAGTTCTTGCCCTGTTTCTCAGCTATTCCATGCTGAATGTCTGTGACCTTTCCACTGATGGCTGTTTCACACTGGGAGCAGCAGTGGGAGCGGTAGTGGCAGTCAGCGGACATCCTTTTTTATCTATTTTTGCAGCCATGGTTGCAGGTGTATGCTCAGGCTTTGTGACAGCCATACTTCAGACAAAGCTGGGGGTTGACAGTCTTCTTGCAGGAATTATCGTTAATACAGGGCTTTATTCTGTGAATATTGCAGTGATGGGAGGTTCTTCCCTGATCAATATGAACAGAACAGATACAGTATTTTCCATGATGAAAGAAACGCTGAAAAATACACCGCTGAAAGGCAGAGGAGATATTGTAGTTGCCCTTATCGCAGTGATCATAGTGATCGCTTTTCTTGTATTCTTTCTGAGAACAAGACTTGGCTTGGCGATCAGAGCCACAGGAAATAATGCAGATATGGTAAAATCCTCATCTATTAACCCGGTGTTTACCACGATCGTAGGTCTCTGTGTTGCTAACTCCTTTACAGCACTTTCCGGATGTCTTCTGTCTCAGTCACAGAAATCCGTAGATATCAATATCGGACAGGGAATGGTTACCATTGCACTGGCCTCCCTGCTGATCGGAGGTACGATTCTTGGCAGAGGCGGAATTTTCGTGAGAGCCGTAGGCATGGTACTTGGATCTTTTATTTTCCGTTTGGTATATACGGTTGCACTGAGATTTAACATGCCGGCATTTATGCTGAAACTGGTATCTTCTGTGATCGTTGTATTGGCTATTTCAGGTCCATACCTGAAGAAACAGTGGCCGCAGATTAAGAGAAGAATGACTCACAGGAAGGGAGTACAGTGATTTATGCTGAAGATTGAACATATTTCCAAGACTTTTAATCCGGGTACGGTAAACGAGAAACAGGCCATCAGAGATTTATCCCTGAATCTGGAGAAAGGTGATTTTGCAACAATCATTGGTTCTAACGGTGCTGGTAAATCCACTCTGTTTAATGCAATCTGCGGAGATTTTCTTACAGATTCCGGCATGATCATGCTGGATGGACAGGATATTACTTTTATGCCCCAGCATGTACGCGCAAAAACCATCGGCCGCCTGTATCAGGATCCTATGAGGGGAACTGCACCTGGAATGACCATAGAAGAGAATCTGGCACTTGCAGCAGGGAAAGGCGGATGGCTTTCCCATGTGTCCAGACAGGAAAAAGAGCGATTCCATGAAGAACTGAAGCTTCTGGATATCGGACTTGAGAAGCGAATGACTCAGCCGGTAGGACTTCTTTCCGGCGGACAGAGACAGGCGCTGACACTTCTCATGGCAACCATGAATCCGCCCAAGCTTCTGCTTCTGGATGAGCATACAGCAGCCCTTGACCCGGGAACTGCAGAAAAGGTGCTGAATCTTACGAAACGGATTGTAGAGGAACATCAGCTTACCTGCCTGATGATCACCCACAATATGCAGTCAGCCCTTGATTTGGGAAATCGTGTCCTTATGATGGATTCAGGAAACATTGTGCTGGATATCCATGAAGAAGAAAAGAACGGCCTGACTGTAGAAAGACTTCTGGATAAGTTTAAGACAGGTGCAGGCAAGATGCTGGATAATGACCGAATTCTTCTTTCCGGAGAGAAATAAACATAATAAAAGAACCATTATATACAGCTGTATAGTCTGATATAATGGTTCTTTTTTTGCAGGTTCTTTTTTAGAGACTTGTTCTAATTTGCAGAAGGTTCCTGCTCTGCTTTAAGTGTAGTAAGCTTGCTTCCAACTACTGCTGCAATGAAAATCCAGATAAACATTTTAACCGGGAAGCAGAGGAAGAGAAGCATGGTTATTGCCAGTGGCTTTTTCATAATTCCGCCCAGAAGTGACGCAGTAACGATTGCAGCTCCAAATACCACATGTCCCCCGTCTGGCCCGCAGGTCAGCATTGCCACGCCGTATCCCATACATACTCCGGCAAAGATGACAGGGAAGAAATGTCCTCCTTTTAAACCGAACTGAATACACAGATTTGTCAGCAGGAGCTTAAAAAACGCAATGCCAATAAGTGCCAGCGGCAGATAAGAGGTATAGGTTTTCATAAGTGTTCCCATCTGTTCTTCTCCGGAAAACATAAGTGCAGGTAAGAATGAACCTGCGATTCCAAGGCATAAACCTGCAAAAATCTCTCGGACAACTGCCGGGAATCTGCTGGAAATACTTCCCGTCAGCTTGTGTGTTGCCTGATAGAAGTATGCCAGGATAAGACCGCACAAAATATACAGAATCATAAGCAGATAGTCTTTTCTCTGGAGTTCCACCATATCAAAGGATGGAAATCCGGAAAGCCCTGCACCAAAAAGTGCAGATAAACCTGCATAAATACCAGTGCCTGCAGCCAGCGCGATTCCGTAAATAAATAATTTAGAACCCTTTGTTAAGGCTGCAAGGTCTTCCTCAGAGTTTTCTTCTACTTCGAAAATGCCGAACAGAGGTGCATGAAACAGCATACTCATGGAGACTGCGGCACCGATCTGCGAATAATTTCTGGTATTTTGTTTGGCAAACTTCAGATTGTCTCCGGCCCAGTAGCATAAACCTACGATAATTCCGGTAAGTCCGGCTTCGGGACCTACACTGCTTCCTATGAGTAATGGCAGCAGTGCTGCCACCATCATTACAAGCATGTTTTTGTATTCGTATCTTTTTTCTGTTCTGACTTTTTCCATAACGGTTTCCAGATCTTCGGGATAGTCTCCGAATATTTTTCGGAAAATACCGATAATTGCCGCACCGGCTACACAGATAAGAATTGTATAATAGGGAACAGAGGTTTTTCCGGGAAGCCATTTCCACAGAAATTCAGTTCCCACTGCCATTATTTTCAGCAGGATCCATACCAGTGCACCGGCAACAGCACCAATGAGTGCGCAGAACAGCCACAATTCAAGTTGATTTTTTAAAGATACGTTTTTGGGGCTTTTTGTGTTATTCATACAGTCATAACCTTTTTGTTAGTTTTCGGTCTTTCTGAAATTGATTCCAAGTACGATCATATTAATACCCTGCATTAAAACAGAAAAAGCGATCATATATCCTGCAGAGATCATGGTAAGCACAGGATGGGTAAATGAAATGATGCTGACAATTACGGATAAAACACCGCACACAATGCTCAGGATACCTTTTCCTTTAGAGGTTTTATATACCTTTGTGCCGCCGGCAATCTGGAAAATACCGTAGATCAGAATGATTGCACCGACCATATAAGCTGCCATTACGTCTGTGATGAACCGCTGAATGCCGCTGAATAATAAGATAATACCTGCAAGTCCTTCTAGAACACCGAGAATACATGCTCCGATTTCTTTCTTTTCTTTGGATAAAGAAAGGATTACAAGTTCAATACCATTTACAAACAGAAGGATTCCCAGGATCCATCCGATGGCAAGAAAAGTTCTCATTGGTCTTACAAGAGTGTAAACTCCTAATAACAATGTTAAAACTCCGGTGATCAAAGTGAGGTATTTTAGTGCTTTATTATCTTTCATACTGTTAAGCTCCTTTCATATTGCAAGTGAAACCGTTTTATACTATACTTCAATTAATTTCAGATAATAGATTATTTCATTGGAGGACAGGTGCATGAAAAGAATTAAAGTATTAGGCAGTGTGTTAAAACGGACTCGCGCAGATAAAATTATCATTGGTTTTATTGTGTTTATTTTTGCTATCGCAGCAGTGATCCAGCTGGTTGAACCGGACATTAACCGATACGGAGATGCACTGTGGTATTGCTATGCGGTGATCTCCACTGCCGGATTTGGCGATGTAGTTGCGGTTACTTTCATTGGAAAAATGTGTTCCGTTCTTCTGACAATCTATTCCCTTTTTGTAGTTGCCATTGCTACCGGGGTAGTGGTTAATTTCTACACCCAGATGGTGGAAATGCAGCGAAAAGAGACACTTGCCATGTTTATGGATCAGCTGGAAAGACTTCCTGAGCTTTCCAGAGAAGAACTGGAGAATATTTCCAGAAAAGTGCGCCAGTTTCGGTAACTGTGGATCTTACTGATCTCTGGAAGAATGTTCTTCTTCCTGCTTGCTGCGTACCTGCGGGATCAGAGAAGCTGCCAGCTTTCCTTTTCCGCGGTTTCGCAGATACAGAATACCGATAACAGAAAATACTACTGCACCGATAAAGTTTACGATCAGATCTTTCATGGTATCAACAATACCAATATCAAGATAGCCTCCCAGATCCCAGGTCTCACCGTTAACGACCAGGGACTGAACATCTACATGGATGGGAACGTTTGCACCGGTAGGATTCAGCTTCACAGAGTTGATGGCCGGTACGATCCAGTCCTTCTGCATATCCATTCCAAAGAACCAGTCCATGCTGAATTCAAAGAATTCCCACATAACACCAACAGTCATTGAAAAACAGAATGCAAAAAAAGCTACAAAATACGGTGACATTTTAATGGAAAACCTGTCACTGCGGTTAAAAAGATCAATCAGTGCAAATCCGATGGCGGCCATCAGAAAACCGTTAGTAGTATGTAAAATGGTATCCCAGATAGGGATTTTTACATAAAAGGCATTGATTTCGCCAAGAATTTCTGCTGAAAAGATAAAGATCAGAATTACTGTCTCCAGTCCCGGTGGTATTGTGACGTTCAGTTTTCTGTCCAGAAACTGTGGAACCATAAAAAGGATCAATGTTAAGATTCCCAGAAACATATTGTGGTAATTTCCCAGGAAAAACTGACGTACAACAGATAAGATTACTAGGGCGCTAAGCACCATCTGAATCTTTGTTCTATTCTTTTTCAAACCTGAATTAGCTTTCATTTTTCTTTTCCTCCTTCCTTATTTTATATCCCTATCCTCACTGTTTTATTCTAACATAAGCGGATTTAAACAACAAGAATTATATGATAATAAGCTGTTTCTGGGACTGGTGGCAGAATTTTCTGCCGGTTTTCAGACACAGAAGTTTTTCATATAAATTGGAAGAAAAAACAGTTTCAGATAAAATCTGATTTCCTTCACTGTCCAAAAGATTTTGTGCATCTGCAAGCTTGGTAATGAGAGGGATACTGCTGTGCTTCTTGATCTGGCTTAGCAGTTCACTGCTTTCCTTGCGAAAACCAAGAACCCGGGCAAAGGGAATCTGTGTGGGCGCAGTATGGATATTTAATATAATATGAAGCAATGCTCTCTGTATTCTTGTCTGAGTCAGCTCTCTGGTTTTTAAAACAGATACAGACTGGGAAAAGGACAACAGAAGATTTTGCTGATTTATGATCCGTCGGGCGAGATCCTCGGAAACATCCATATAGGAAGAAAGGCTTTTCACATTTTCCTTCATAAGGCAGTAGGAGAGGATAGAGTCCAAAGAATTTTCTGTGAGAAATTCACCGGAATTTACAGCCTTTTGAAAAACAGGAAAAGCCTGTCCCGGAATCTGGGATGCCAGGGAATCCGGGTCAGGGGAATCCTGAAGAATCAGATTTCGTATAGCAGTTGCAGATGCAAAGAAATCAGTGGGTGACTGTAGATCCGGGGAGGCTACTGCGGAATGTTCATCAGGGACAGTGGTTTCATGATACCCCATTCCTTCCCTGCGGATGGTAACAGGGCGGATCTGGCTGTTCAAGCGGAGAAGTGCCTTGCAGTATTCGATTCCCAGAATATTATTTGGTGTATTCAGGATCTGTGTGACTTCATTTAACAGAGGCGTAAGTACCCCGTCAAAATCGTCACCGCTGAAGTTGCGCGGATTTTTAAAATATTCTGTCAGTGCCTGGCTTCTGGCAGCCGGAAAAGTCAGCCCTTCGCTTAAAAAGCTTTTCAGCAGCTTTTTATATTCTTCAGGTTCTTCTACAAGGATCTCAGCCAGTTCTCGCAGTGCGCTGATCTCTCCGGATTCACTTCCAAAACAGAGCATATCAACAACGCCAAGGCTGTCCAACAGGGAAACACCTCCCATTGCGAAGGCTTCCGCACTTGCTGTAGAGATGGATACCGGCATTTCAAGTACAAGGTCAGCGCCGCACCGCAGAGCCATTTCTGCACGTACGTGTTTGGAGATGAGAGCGGGAGTGCCGCGCTGCACATAATCTCCGCTCATGGCAACAATCACATAGTCTGCCTTTAGCTTTTCTTTTGTATACCGGATCTGATATTCATGTCCTTTGTGAAAAGGATTATATTCTGCAATAATTCCTGCTGTTTTCATAAATTTAGACAGAAAGCTCCTTTCTGAAATTTTGTAGAGTTCTCTCTTTTTTACCATATTGCATCTTAAAAAATACTTTTTTATGTCATATTCTACCATTCAGATGCTTGAAATACAAGGCTTCAGGAGTTATAATGAAAACAGCGCAGATAATTGATAGAAAATTGATATTGGATATCAGAACTGCTATATGAAAGGAGCCATTTTAATCATGGGATTTATTGACACACTCAAAGAAAGAGCAAAAGCAAACGTAAAAACAATCGTACTTCCGGAGACAGAGGATAAGAGAACTCTGGCAGCTACAGAGAAAATTTTAAAAGAAGGAATTGCAAAGGTTATCCTTGTTGGTAACGAAGAAGCTGTTAAAAAGAGTGCAGCTGAAGACGGATATGACATTTCCGGCGCACAGATCGTAGATCCTGCTACATCAGAGAAAACACAGGGATACATTGACAAGTTAGTAGAATTAAGACAGAAAAAAGGCATGACACCGGATCAGGCTAAAGAGATTCTTCTTAACCAGTATCTGTACTATGGTGTAATGATGGTAAAAATGGGCGATGCAGACGGTATGGTATCCGGTGCATGTCACTCTACAGCTGATACCTTAAGACCATGTCTTCAGATCCTGAAAACAAAACCAGGTACAAAACTTGTATCCGCATTCTTCTTAATGGTAGTTCCGAACTGCGAATACGGCGCAAACGGCGCATTTGTATTTGCTGATTCCGGTCTGAACCAGAACCCGACTTCAGAAGAGCTTGCAGCAATCGCAGCATCTTCTGCAGAATCCTTCGAACTTCTTGTTCAGGAGAAACCAATCGTTGCAATGCTTTCACACTCCACTAAAGGCAGTGCAAAACATGCTGACGTAGATAAAGTAGTAGAAGCTACAAAGATCGCAAAAGAGCAGAATCCGGAACTTGCACTTGACGGAGAATTCCAGCTTGATGCAGCTATCGTTCCAAGCGTAGGCGCTTCTAAAGCTCCTGGAAGCGAAGTTGCAGGTAAAGCTAACGTACTTGTATTCCCAGACCTTGATGCAGGTAACATCGGATACAAACTTGTACAGCGTCTTGCAAAAGCAGAAGCTTACGGACCTGTAACCCAGGGTATCGCTAAACCTGTAAATGACCTGTCCCGTGGATGCTCTGCAGACGATATCGTTGGTGTAGTAGCTATCACAGCAGTACAGTGCCAGGCTGATGACAACAAATAAGATTTCGGTCAGACAGTAAAGCAGAATTATTTTATCGACTACATAATTTATTGATATTATAATATGAAAGGAAAAGCTGGCAGAAATATTCGGAATTTATTGCCGGCAGAATATGAAAATGAACGTATTAGTAATCAACTGTGGAAGTTCATCCCTGAAATATCAGCTGATCAACTCTGATTCAGAAGCAGTTCTTGCAAAAGGTCTCTGCGAGAGAATCGGTATCGATGGAAGATTAGTATATCAGAAAACAGGCTGTGACAAAGAGATCACAGAAGCTCCTATGCCTACACATAAAGAAGCAATCCAGATGGTTCTGGATGCCCTTACAAATGACAAAACAGGCGCTATCGGAAGCCTGAAAGAAGTAAACGCTGTTGGACACCGTGTTGTACATGGTGGTGAGAAATTTGCCAAATCTGTAGTAATCACAGATGAAGTGATCGCAGCAGTAGAAGAGTGCAACGATCTTGCACCGCTTCATAACCCGGCAAACCTGATCGGTATCCGTGTATGCTCCGAGCTTATGCCAGGAGTACCTCAGGTAGCAGTATTCGATACCGCTTTCCATCAGACAATGCCTGCAAAAGCATATCTCTATGGCCTTCCACTGGAATATTACAAGAACTACAAAGTAAGAAGATATGGTTTCCACGGAACCTCCCACAGCTTTGTTTCTAAACGTGCTGTTGAATTCCTTGGCCTTGACAAAGATAACTCAAAAGTTATCGTATGCCACCTTGGAAATGGTTCTTCCATCAGTGCTGTTGTAAACGGTCAGTGTGTTGATACAACAATGGGTCTTACTCCGCTTGAAGGTGTTGTTATGGGAACACGTTCCGGTAACATTGATCCTGCTATCATGGAATTCATTGCTAAGAAAGAGAACCTTGACATCGCAGGTATGATGAACGTTCTCAATAAGAAATCCGGTCTTCTTGGATTATCCGGCGGATTATCCAGTGACTTCCGTGATCTGAACGATGCAGCTCAGAGCGGAAACGAAGATGCAGCTAACGCAATCGACGTTCTCTGCTATGGTATCGCTAAATTCGTTGGCGGATATGTTGCAGCCATGAATGGTGTAGATGCGATCGTATTTACAGCAGGTATCGGCGAGAATGCTATTCCTGTACGTGAGAAGGTTGTAAGCTATCTTGGATACCTTGGAGTTACACTTGACAAAGAAGCTAACGGAGTTCGCGGAGAAGAAATCGTTATCTCTACACCGGATTCCAAAGTTAAAGTTGCTGTAATTCCTACAAACGAAGAACTTGCAATCTGTAGAGAGACAGTAGCTCTGGTTTAATTTTCACAGATAATAAAGTGTCTGTTTTGTGTCCGGACGAGAGAAATATAGTTGGATGAAACTATATTTATTATAGAAAGGAAAGGTGCATCTGTTAGGAGCACCTTTCTTTCTGTCTGTGCCTATAGCGGATTCAGACGGGATAATATCCGCTGCTTTTTACAGGAAATATGCCGTAAAGGAATATTACTTGACAAAATGTGAAATTTTTCTAATTTATCGTTGACAAAAGCAGAGGCGGTATGTATAATAAAACAAGTGTGGATAGGAGAAAAGTATGCAGATACATTTATCAGATATTTCATCCAGTGAAGGAATGCGTATTCAGAAGACTGTAGAGTTTGGAATGGATACGATCACCTTTCAGTCAGGAAGCTTTCCGGTACTTGCAAAAGAGCCTATAGAGCTTACGATTACGAATATAGGTGACAGGAATCTTGAGATCAGAGGAACAGGTAAGATTACCGTAGGTATTCCCTGTGACAGATGTCTGGAAGAGGTTTCCACAGAGATTCCTTTAGAGATTGAGCGAAAACTTGATATGAAGCTTACGGATGAAGACCGTGTGAATGATCTGGACGAGAGTTCTTATCTCACAGGTATGGACCTGGATGTGGACCAGCTGGTCTATCTTGAGGTACTGATGAGCTGGCCTTTGAAGGTTTTATGTAGAGAAGACTGCAAAGGAATCTGTAGCCAGTGCGGGAAAAACCTCAATGACGGTCCTTGCGGATGCGTCGAGGGACCAAAGGATCCCCGTATGGCAGCTATCAGTGATATATTTAGTAAATTTAAGGAGGTGTAACATATGTCCATCTGTCCAAAGAATAAATCTTCTAAAGCAAGACGTGATAAGAGAAGAGCAAACTGGAAAATGAGCGCTCCGAACCTTGTAAAATGCAGCAAATGTGGCGAACTGATGATGCCGCACAGAGTATGCAAAGCTTGCGGAAGCTACAACAAAAAGGAAATCATTAAAGTTGAAGACTAATTTTTAATGATTGCAAAGTATGGCAGGTTCTCCCGTTTGGGATGCCTGCTTTTTTGTATGTTAAAATATAATGCCATGGAACCCATGGTGCTCGGACTGCGGCAAAATGCAGAAATATTTTTAAAATGTGGATGAGGGAAAAGAAATGGAGAAAAAGGAAAAGGTAAATCAGATTACAGAAGGAGTGATCTGGAAACAATTGCTGTTATTTTTCTTTCCTATTGTATTTGGAACGTTTTTTCAGCAGATTTATAACACTGCAGATACAATTGTTGTAGGCCGTTTTGTAGGAAAACAGGCACTTGCTGCAGTCGGAGGCTCTGCCAGTCAGATTTCCAATCTGATCGTGGGATTTTTTGTAGGCCTTTCTTCGGGGGCTGCAGTTGTAATTTCACAGTTTTATGGAGCAAAGGATAAAAAGAATGTAAGCAAGGCGTTGCATACGGCATTTGCATTTTCCATTGCTGCCGGGATTTTTCTTACAGTAGCAGGAATTCTGCTGACAAGACCTGCATTGCTGCTTATGAAGACGCCGGCAGATGTTGTGGAGGATTCGGCCATTTATCTTCATATTTATTTTGGAGGGATGATTTTTAATCTGATCTATAATATGGGGGCTTCTATTCTGCGTGCAGTGGGAGATTCTAAAAGACCACTTTACGTGTTAATCATTACCTGTGTGTTGAATATTATTCTGGACCTTTTGTATGTGGTAGTTTTTGGTATGGGAGTAACAGGTGTGGCAGCAGCAACCGTTACTTCGCAGGTGATCAGTGCATTGCTTGTAGTGGGTATGCTGCTTAAGACAGAAGAAATTTATGTGTTAAAACTGAGAGAAATCCGATTTGATCAGAGAATGCTGTCTTCAGTGCTCAGGATCGGAATTCCGGCAGGACTGGAATCTGTCATGTATAATATCTCGAATATTGTGATTCAGGTATTTGTCAATAATCTTGGCACCGATACTGTGGCAGCGTGGGGTACACTTGGAAAGATTGATGCCATTTTCTGGATGGTGATCAATGCATTTGCGATTTCCATTACTACCTTCGTCGGACAGAATTACGGGGCAGGAAAGTATCACCGTATGAGAAAGAGCGTGCGTGTCTGCATGACTATGAGCATGGTTGGAGCGACGGCTCTGATCGCGGTTATGTATGCGTTTGCGCCGTGGATATACAGTCTGTTTACTACAGACAGTGCTGTTATTGGGCACGGTGTTCATATGAGTCGTTTTTTACTGCCGTCCTATTTCATTTATGTGATCATAGGAATTTTGTCCGGGGCACTGAGGGGTACCGGAAAGGTTCTGGTGCCTATGATCCTGACCTGTGGCGGAGTGTGTTCTCTGAGGATTCTGTGGCTTTTTACAGCAGGACAGATGTATCCCGGAATTAATACGATCATGCTTAGCTATCCGGTTTCCTGGAGCATTACGGCAGTATTATTTATTGTATACTATTTTATGAAATTTCCGGGAAAGAAAAAGGAGAATTAACCATTTTCCGGCACACCATTTTTCATGAAATAATGCAGTTTATCCTATGTCTGTTGCCGAAATCCGCCAGATAAGGTAAGCTAAGAACAAAGGAAATTGAGAATAAAGATAACAGATCGAGCAGTAACGTAAAATGAAAGTATGGAAAAGCATGAGAAAACAGAAAATAACAGTTCTGATTTTTATGATAGCCCTGTGTCTGACTGGCATATGGGGAATGAAAAAAAATACCACAGTATGGGGCGCGGTGATCCAGGTAAATGATGTGATCGTACCTCATGATATTCCTGCAGTAGCTGTAGAAATAAATAAAAGCAGCGAACTGATCGCTGAGAAACTGTCCCAGGTTTTCTATACAGTTTATACAGATGCAGATACACTGCATATTCCGGTTTTATGGGATGTTTCTTCTGTGAATATGAAACTGGCAGGCGTTTATACAGTGAAAGGTGTATTTAAACTTTCGCCTGAGTATGCTTTTGAAGAGAGTGAAAGTCTGCAGGTGCAGACAACTGTTTCTGTGCAGTACCCGGACAAACCGGATATTAATACATATTACAGGCTGACTGCGGCAGGAATCTATATATTTCCCTGGTTGAAACAGGAAAATTCCGATTCCATGGAAGCTTATCTGAAGAAAGAAAGCGGACAGTGGATCAATCTTACTGAGGAGGGCTTTGCTCTCTGTGAAGAGGAGGGGCTGTATGTATCTAACCAGAGTATGGTTGTGGGTAATACCTATTCCCTGCTGGTAACCTATGATAATGGAAAGAAGCAGACCAATACTCTGCGGTTTCAATACCAAAAAGACGGCAGTCTTAAAATTTACGGTTATCAGCACAGTTTGCTTGGAAACACACAGAAGCCTGGAAAGATCATCTGTTCTTATGATACCGGAGATGAGAAATATCTCAGCAGATGTGCTGCCTATGCAGTAAAAACGGGGGGAAGCCTGAAGCAGATTGAGAAAGAATTGAAGGAGAATATCAGACTGAGGGTCAGTACTGCTGAAACATTTGAAAATACAGCCGAGAATCCGGAGCTGATTCTGGAATCCTCCTGGGATCTGAGCCAGGTAAACAGGGAAAAACAAGGTGTGTACAAGGTAACCGGATCATTTGTAATCCCAGAAGGATATGAAGTAGCTGACAGCCTGGTGCTGCCAGAGGCATATGCATATCTTTCTGTACAGAAAAAAGGAGAACCACAGATTAATACCTACAGTATGCCAACTGTGGATCTGCTGGAATTTCCTGTGCTACTGGATGGATTTTCCACAGAGGAACGCCGGAATATACAGGTTTATCTTTCTGAGAATGAGGGGAATTACTGGAAAATAGATGATGACCTGGTGGAAGTGACTTCTGATGGAATTCAGATTTATTACAGAGAGATATTAAAGAAAGGACAGAACTACCAGATCTGTGCTGTCTATGAGAATGGGAGCACGGGAATTTATTCTTTTTCCTATAATGATGCCTTTATTGTCAACGAATACTGGCATGAGCGGAATTTTTCAGACAGGGAGGAAAAAGATCTTCCTGACATTGTGCAGAAAGCACCTGCTTCGTCAGAAGTAGTACAGGGAGAAAAGGAAGAGAATCTGAATACGGGAAGTGCCGGATATCATTATGACAATTCTTACGGAACAGACAATAATACAGACGGACAGAATAGCAGCAGTAACAAAGCTTCTGATGCAAAATCTGCTGAAATATCGGATACAGAGAATTCTGTGACAGAGTTAAGCACCGACACCATTACTGCAGTCAGTGGAAAGAGAATGCTTCTTATGATCCAACAGAATGGAAGTGCAAGGTATGAGAAACAGGGAATCTCTGTAACATTTTCTCCGGATACAGTGAACGGATGGAAGATCAATGCAGAGGATGAAATCCAGATAGGAATCGAGAAAACGTCAGAAACTGCATTTTCTCTGCGGATTTTTGTCAGAGGTGAGGAGGTAACAGAAGTTCCGGGAACAGTGGTGGAATTTCAGATATCTGTGTTTGGCGGAATCCAGTCACCTGAAACAGTAAAAGCGGAGGATGTGCAGGGAAATCAATATACAGTGAGCTATCAGGAAAAGCAAAATGTTCTCCGTGTGGAGATCAACCAGACAGGGGATTATTTTTTGACAGATGGAAAGTCAGAAAGTATAGGAAATCAGACGGATGAAGAAAGCGTGGAAGCTGTTTCAGACGGAGAAGATATAGGTTTTACAGAAGAGCCAATGCCAGAGGAGGAAACGGGGCAAAAGACAGAGCAGAAAACAGAGAATTCCGCCAAACAGTTTCTGATGATAATACTTACATTATCGGCAGTATGTATCGTGGTGGCTGCCATTATTTTTGCAATTCGTAAAAAACGCAGATAAGCGACAGTGGAAAGGCAAACAAAGCACCTGAAAACAGAAGGAGGTGTCAGCAATGAAGAAGAACTGGAAATATTCATTACTACTTATAGCAACTGTATTTGCATTGGCTATGGGCGTATTCTTTCTGTTTTACTGCTTTGATAACAAATATACGGCCAGGGGAGATCAGGCCATTCAGGGAATCCTCTATGTGCCTGATGATGATTCTGTGCATTATCTTGCCAGGGAATGGGAATATTATCCGGATGTATTGCTGACACCGCAGGAAATAAAGGAAAAGAAGGATAAATACTACAGCTGTTATGTTTCCATTGGCGAGTACGGTGGAATGGACCTGGGCGACAAAAATAAATCTCCTTTTGGAAGTGGTACCTATCGGATGACCCTGGTGTTTCCTGAAAAAGAAAAACAATATGCTATTGGCCTGACAGAGATTTTTTCTGCTTACAAGCTGTATATTAATGGGGAATTGATGGGGCAGATGGGAAATCCGGATCCGGACAATTACCAGGAGCAGATTCAGAACAGGGTATTTACCTTTGAGGGAAAAGGAACTGCAGAGATTGTGATCGCAGTGACAGACAAACATTCGGTGTCATCGGGAATTCAGTATGTGCCGGTTTTGGCTTCTCCTTTTAAAGTGAATCTTATCCGCGGGTTGTCACTTATGATTGCTGTGGTATTTATGGCTTTTACATTTTTTATCCTGATTTTTTCAGTGTATATGTATATGCGAACTAAAAAAGTGGAGTTTGGACTTTTTGCCCTGCTTTGTATCTGTGTGCTGGGATATGGTTCTTATCCGATCCTGCATTCCTTTGTTGCAGTAAAAGTACAGCCTTGTTATGGAATGGAGGCATTGTTCTATTATCTGATGTTTGCCGGTGTTATGATGGTCCAACAGAAGATCCTGGGAGGTGAGGAAAGGATTCCGGAAATTCTTGCAGGTGTGGCCGCAGCAGCCGGAGTGATGGTTTTTGTGGCAGAAATGCTGTGCAGCAGGGCCCAGTCTGCAACAGGGCTGTATCTGATCTCTGAGCTTACAGAGATTTTGAAGTGGGCAGCAGCCGGTTATCTGCTTTTCAGAAGTGTAAAGGAGATAAAACAGAAGTACAGTAATGTACTTTTAGTGGGAATTGTTGTTTATGCAGCGTCTCTGGCAGCAGACCGGATATGGAGATTATATGAGCCGATCATTGGCGGGTGGTTTACGGAAATTGGTGCAGCAGTGCTTGTAGCCAGTGTGGGACTGACTCTGTGGATGGAGATTGCCAATGCTTACAGATTTCAGCTTACCTATAGAGAATACAGCCGTCAGATGGAACAGAAACTGCAGATACAGAAACAGAATTATGAGGAACTTACAGAAAAGGTGGATGAGATCAGCAGGATGCGCCATGATATGAGACACCATCTGCGCACCATCATGTCTTACACCCAGCAGGGAAAATATCAGGAGATGATGGAATACCTGCAGGAGTATGCATCCGTTATAACAGAAGAGGAAAAGCTAATCTGTTATTGCAGAAACATGGCCGTAGATGCAGTGATCCATTTTTATGCAGGAGAACTGAGAGAGAAAGGGATTCCTTTTGAATGTGATATGATGCTGCCGCAGAACATTGGCATTTCAGATACAGATCTGTGCAAAATATATGGAAATCTTCTGGAAAATGCCGTAGATGCAGTAAAAGATCTGTTGCCGGAAAATAAGCCTTATGTAAAGATGCTTACAAAGGTTAAGAACAAGAAGCTTCTGATAGAGATTTCAAATCCATATTCCAATGAAATCCAGCGAAGAGAAAAAGTTTTTTATTCAACAAAGCATGAAGGCTTTGGAATCGGAACAGCATCTGTGGCAGAAGTGGTACAACGAATGGGCGGATATGTAGTTTTTAATACAGAAGAGGGTATTTTTAAAGTAAATATCTTTCTGCCGGTGAAAACAGTACAGTAAATAAATAGTTACTGCCCGGAGGGGGAAAGGCATATCGGAAATACTTATTTATCAGAGTCTGAAGAGAATAAGTATTCCAGATATGCTTTTTTTATTGCGTTGGAGCCACGTTTGCGTACAGTGACAAGCTCCTGATTGTCCATAACAAAGCCTTCATCTGTGGATTTCTCGATGTGATCCATATTTACGATACAGCCTCTGTAACAGGAGAGAAAACATTTCATTCCCTCCAGAAGCTCTTCGAATTTCTGGAAGGTTATGTAGGAGCGTATGATACCTGCATCTGTGGTATGTACCTGAACTGCATTGCGGTAGGTATCCACGTACAGAATGCTTCTGATAGGAATCTTTACAGGGGTGCGGTCGGAGATCAGCTCTATATATCTGGAATTCTGCGACTGCCTGAACTGGATCGTTGAGAGGATCCGGCAAAGCTTCTCCGGGTCAAAGGGCTTCAGCAGATAGTAGGATGCCTGTACATCATAGCTTTCCACAGCAAAGGAATCACTGCTTGAAATAAAAATCAGAGCAGCTGTATCCCTGGCTTCGCGGAGCTTTCTGGCTGCATCCATACCGGTCATACTGCCCATATAAATATCCATAATGATCAGGTCGTAAAATCCGGGTATGTATTTAGTAAAAAAAGCTTCTGCGCTGGAATACAAATGGATGTCTGCGGATGTATTCTGGGATTCATAATAAGAAGAAATGACAGATTTTACCTGACGCAGATCTTCCTTTGAATCGTCAAGGATTGCAATATTCAAAAGGGGTACCTCCTAAATTAACTTAAACATAATTTGTATTTTAGCGTATTTTCATGAGTTATTCAAGTACGGATTCCTTACTGAAAGCAAGTAATACCATAAGTATTTATTCATTTTTCCATATTTCATGAAAAATGTCATTTAATCCCATGTATCTTGAAAATAAGACTGAAATTTTTTATAGTAAGAACATAGAAATTCAGTTTAGAAATATGTACACACATTTTAAGAAAGGATGGTAAAAAAATATGAAAAACTGGAAAAAAATAATGGCAGGTCTTTGTGCTACTGCAATGGTAAGCTCTATGGTTGTTCCGGTATGGGCAGCAGAGGAGACTACAGAAGAAGCAGCAGATGACGGAGATGTCGCGGATGTATCAGAGGCAATGTTAGGACTCTGGAAGGACAGCGCAGGAGATATCTACGGATTCTACAAAGATAATTCGTTTTTTGGTCAGTGGAAGGATGAAGAACAGGATATTTTAGGCGTATATGCGCTGAGCTCAGATGGAGAGAATACAGCGCTGGTAATGCAGCTTGCAAATGACGACGGCACGTATGATGATGAAAATATGGTATCTTATTTGGTACAGGCAAATGAAGAGGAAAATCTTCTGGAGCTTTATGACCCAGATACTGAGGAGCTGACAGCAACTCTGGAACCTTACGAGGGAACCGGCGATGAGGCAGATTACAACAAGACCTATCAGGATATGGGTGATCTGCTTACAGAATGCTATTCCGGTGAGACAGAAGCAGGTGAGACTTTTATTTATGCAGCAAATGAAGATGGAACTTTCTGCTCAGTGCTTGTGATCGACCAGGATGATAATTATGTAAGCTTCATCGGCAAAGGTACTTTTGATGAGGAAAATGCAACAGTAACTATTGAGGATGAAGTATCTGAAATGTCACTTACCTTTGGTGTGACTGCAAATGATGATGATACTCTGACACTGGATATGGGTGATCTTGGAAGTGCTACTGTACAGGAAGCTACACTGGCAGTTGCAGTTCAGGGACTGAAATATGCAGTTGAGAACGGAACAGAGATGAACTAATGCTCTTTTCTTGAAAATGAATAGTGTTTGGGATGCTCCTCTTCGGGTTTGCCTGGAGAGGAGCTTTTTGCGTATCTTTGAAAAGGGACGCGCAGAAAAATAGTTTGTTTTGGGTGCGGTTTCGGGCACTAAGATATTCTAAGCTGTCATAAATCTGCTAAAAGCATGAGCAATCAGAGCCAAACTCGCTGCGCTCAGACAGTGTCTCAGATTGCTCATAACGCAGATTCCTGACGGCTAAGAATATCTAAGAACCCTGCAAATGCACCCAAAACAAACTATTTTTCTGCGCTGGGTATTGAACGTCGAAAGTTGTTTTGGGAGGGAGATGTTCTGGATAACTGGGGGTTTTAGAAAAGGGAGAAAAATGGTATAATAAGGTGCAAATTTGTTTTCGGATAAGTAAAAACAGGTAGAAAATGAAAATTACGAGAGAGGTTTGGACTTATGAATATTCTGAATATAGAGCATGTTTCCAAGGTGTTTGGCGAGAAGACGGTTCTGGATGATGTTTCCTATGGAGTGCATCAGGGGGATAAGATTGGGATTATCGGGATTAACGGAACCGGGAAATCTACGATCTTAAAGATTATCGGTGGTCTGGAGGAGCCGGATGAGGGACAGGTGATCACACAGAATGGTCTGCGGATTACCTATCTGCCGCAGATGCCGGAGTTTCCCCAGGGAGCTTCTATCCTGGATTATGTGGCTGAAGGAAAATGGCAGAAGGACTGGAGTACAGAAAGCGAAGCAAGAAATGTGCTGAATAAGCTTGGGATTACGGATCATGAGGAAAAGATTGATCATTTGTCCGGCGGGCAGAAGAAAAGGGTGGCGCTGGCCAGGACGCTGGTGAATCCCTGTGATGTGCTGCTTCTGGATGAGCCCACCAACCATCTGGATAATGAGATGGTGACCTGGCTGGAGGATTTTCTGAGAAGCTTTAAGGGGGTTGTGATCATGGTTACCCATGACCGATATTTTCTTGACAGGGTTACCAATAAAATTCTGGAGATTTCCCATGGAAATCTGTATGCTTATGAGGCCAATTACTCGAAATTTCTGGAGCTGAAGGCAGAACGTGAGGAGATGGAGCTTGCCAGTGAGAGGAAGAGGCAGAGTGTGCTCCGCATGGAACTGGAGTGGGCGAAACGTGGCTGCAGGGCCAGAAGTACCAAGCAGCGAGCCCGTCTGGAACGTCTGGAAGCTCTGAAGAATGGAAAGGCACCTGTGAGGGATGCCAGTGTGGAGCTGGATTCTGTGGAAACCCGTATGGGAAAGAAGACCATTGAGCTTCATCACATCAGTAAGAGCTTTGGCGAAAAGAAGATTCTGGATGATTTTAATTATATTGTGCTGCGTAATCAGCGTCTGGGAATTATCGGCCCCAATGGATGCGGAAAGTCAACTTTAATCAAGATTATTGATGGGATGGTACAGCCGGATGCAGGGGATGTGGAAATCGGGGAGACTATCCGCATTGGGTATTTTGCACAGGAGGTACCGGATATGGATACGGATCAGCGTGTGATCGATTATATCCGTGATGTAGCGGAATATATTCCTACCAGAGATGGGAAGATTTCTGCAACAATGATGCTGGAGAGATTCCTTTTTGATTCAGCCATGCAGTATGCGCCTATTGCCAAGCTGTCAGGGGGAGAGAAGAGAAGACTTTATCTGCTGAAGGTTCTGATGGAGGCGCCCAATGTGCTGCTTCTGGATGAGCCAAGCAATGACCTGGATATCCCCACATTGACAATCCTGGAAGACTATCTGGATTCTTTTGCAGGAATTGTGATCGCAGTCTCTCATGACAGATATTTTCTGGATAATATTGTGGACAGGATTTTTGCGTTTGAAGGGGAGGGACGCCTCACTCAGTATGAGGGCGGATATACGGATTATGCCCAGGCAGTAAATAAAAAAGGCGCTGTCTCTGATATGCAGGGAGGAAAGTCTGCTACTGACAGTGAAGAGGATAAAAACAGAAAGAAGGCTTCCCAGGCAGATTGGAAGCAGAACCGTCCCCAGAAGCTGAAATTCAGTTACAAGGAGCAGAGAGAATTTGAGACCATTGATGATGAGATCGCTGCTCTGGAAGAGAAGCTGGAGAAGCTGGACAAGGACATGGAGGCAAATGCCACCAATTCCATGAAGCTTCGGGAGATTATGGAAGAGAAAGAAAACACCCAGCAGAAGCTTGATGAAAAAATGGACAGATGGGTGTATTTAAATGATCTGGCAGAGAGAATCCAAGCCCAGAAAGCGTAAATAAAATACAGCAGAAGTATTGACTTGCAGAGGTTTTCTTTAGTATGATACAGATTATGGATTATTGACAGATATGGAAGAAGAGTAATGATCTGACAGAAACGGAATCATTACAGTGAGAGAAACAGGAGGCAGAAAGCATGGCAGAACAGGTCAGGGTAGTGGTAGATGCAATGGGCGGGGATAATGCCCCCGCAGAACCTGTCAAGGCAGCAGTGGAAGCTGTAACTGAGAGACAGGATATAAAAGTAATACTTACAGGAAAACAGGATGTGATAGAGGGAGAACTGGCAAAATACTCCGGATATCCCACAGAACAAATCCAGGTCGTTCCTGCCTCAGAGGTGATCGAGACAGCAGAACCGCCTGTATTTGCAATCCGTAAGAAAAAGGATTCCTCCATTGTAGTGGGGCTGAAGCTGGTTAAGACACAGGAAGCAGATGCTTTTGTTTCCTCAGGAAGTACAGGAGCTGTGCTGGTAGGCGGACAGGTACTGGTAGGCAGAAGTAAGGGGGTGGAGAGACCTCCTCTTGCACCGCTGATCCCTACCACCAAGGGAGTGGCCCTGCTGATCGACTGTGGCGCAAATGTGGACGCACGTCCCTCTCATCTGGTACAGTTCGCAAAGATGGGATCCATCTATATGGAGAATGTAGTGGGAATCAAAAATCCAAAGGTGGCCATTGTTAATAATGGAGCTGAAGAAGAGAAGGGAAATGCACTGGTAAAAGAAACTTTCCCGCTGCTTAAGGAATGCAAGGGAATTAATTTTATCGGAAGCATTGAAGCCAGAGATATTCCCTATGGATATGCAGATGTGGTAGTATGTGAAGCCTTTGTGGGTAATGTTATCCTGAAATTATATGAAGGTGTAGGCGGCGCACTGATCCAGAAGGTGAAGGAAGGACTGATGACCAGTCTGAAGACAAAAATAGGAGCTCTTCTGATCAAGCCTGCACTGAAATCCACTTTGAAATCCTTTGATGCCAGTGAGCATGGAGGAGCACCGCTTCTGGGCCTGAAGGGTCTGGTGGTGAAAACCCATGGAAGTGCAAAGGCAATTGAGATCAAACATGCTATTTTCCAGTGTGTGCAGTTCAAACAGCAGAAGATTAATGAAAAAATCGCAGAACATATTCTGGAGGACCAGCCGGATAAGACTGCAGAGAAGCAGGAGTAGTAGCCAGGCTGTCAAAAAGGGAAGGAGGATGAAGGATGGAACTTGAAAAGCTCAGAGAGATTATTGGGGAGGTCCTGAATATTGACCCGGATACCATAACTGCAGATACTACCTTTGTGGATGATCTGGGAGCAGATTCTCTGGACATTTTTCAGATAATCATGGGAATGGAAGAGGAATATGATATTGAGTTGGAGAACGAAGCAGCAGAGCAGATCCGGACAGTAGGAGATGCTGTGGAAGCAATTCGTGCGATCCGATAACCGGGCTGGAATTCAGACCGGAGAGCAATACAAAAAGTAACAGGAAATAACAGACGAAGCGAAGAGGCAGGGGGCTGTGAGGACAGCGCCCTGTAATCGCATTAAGGAGAATGATGTTATGAATAAAAAGACAGAAGAACTGGAAGAAATCATAGGATATCATTTTAAAAATAAACACTATCTTACCCAGGCCCTTACCCACAGCTCTTATGCCAATGAAAAGAAGCTTGGCAAGCTGGGCTGTAATGAGAGACTGGAGTTTCTGGGAGATGCTGTGCTGGAGCTGATCAGCAGTGATTTTTTGTATGCCAGGTTTTCCAAGGTTCCTGAGGGAGAACTGACAAAAAAGAGAGCCAGTCTGGTATGTGAGCCAAGCCTTGCTTATTGCGCCAGAGAGTTTGGCCTGCCCCAGTTTCTGCTCCTTGGAAAGGGTGAAGATATGACAGGCGGCAGAAACAGGGATTCTATTGTTTCAGATGCTACAGAAGCTCTGCTTGGAGCTATTTATCTGGATGGTGGTTTTGCTAGTGCAAAGGAGTTTGTACTGAAATTTATTCTGAATGATATTGAACACAAACAGCTCTTTTATGATAGCAAGACCATCTTACAGGAAATCGTCCAGGAAAAAGGCACCCAGCCGGTGGAATATGTGCTGATTGCTGAGGAAGGACCGGATCATAACAAAAGCTTCACAGTGGAAGCAAGAGTGAATGGCAGACTTATGGGAACAGGAACCGGCCATACCAAGAAGGCAGCAGAACAGGCTGCCGCATATCAGGCGATCCGTGAGATAAAAAAATAGACAGGTGAACTATGTATTTAAAGAATATTGAGGTACAGGGCTTTAAATCCTTTGCCCAGAAGATCAATTTTGAATTTCATAACGGGATTACCGGTATTGTAGGGCCTAATGGAAGTGGTAAGAGCAATGTTGGTGATGCAGTGCGTTGGGTATTGGGAGAACAAAGCGCAAAGTCTCTTCGAGGGGGGAATATGCAGGATGTTATATTCTCGGGAACAGAGACCAGAAAGCCCTTAAGCTATGCTTCTGTTGCCATTACGCTGGATAATTCAGATCATAAGCTTCCTGTAGAATTTAATGAGGTTACTGTTACCAGGCGGCTTTACCGTTCAGGGGAAAGTGAATATCTGATCAATGGCAGTAACTGCAGACTGAAGGATATTAATGAAATGTTCTATGACACAGGTATCGGTAAGGAAGGATATTCCATTATCGGCCAGGGTCAGATCGACCGTATTTTAAGTGGTAAGCCGGAGGAACGCAGGGAGCTTTTTGATGAGGCAGCAGGAATTGTCAAATTTAAGAGAAGAAAAAATACAACAGTAAAAAAGCTGGAAGAGGAACGTCAGAATCTGGTTCGTGTGACAGATATTCTGTCAGAGCTTACCAGACAGCTGGGACCTTTGGAGAAGCAGTCTGAGACAGCGAAGATTTATCTGGCAAAAAGAGAGGCTTTGAAGGAACTGGATGTAAATATGTTTCTTTTGGAATATTCCTCCACAGCAGAGAGCCTGAAAGAGCTGGGAGAGAAGCACAGGCTTGCTCAGGAGAATCTGGAGGATACACAGAAGGAATATGAACAGACCAGAGTGGAATATGACAGGCTGGAACAGGAACTGGAGGAATTAAATACCAGAATGGATGCCCTGCGCATGGAAAGCCAGGAGCAGGCTTTGCACAAGCAGCAGCTGGAAGGCCAGATTAATGTACTGAATGAGCAGATTCTGGCCGGAGTCCAGAATGAGGACCATTACAGGAGCCGCCTGAAAACCATAGAGGAGGAGCTGGCTGCAAGAGAGACTTCCAGAAAAGAGCTGGAAGAAGAGAAATCCGATCTTTATTCACAGTTAAAGGAAGTGCGCAGCAGACTGAAGGATGAAGAAGAGAAGCTTAATACTGCCCAGGAAAATATCCGGACCTGTACCCAGGCTGTGGAGGAAGGCAAGAATGAGATCATAGAAATTTTGAACAGCCGTGCCAATACTAAGGGAAAATCCCAGAGATTTGATGCAATGATGGAGCAGGCGGATATCAGAAAGGCTGAGATCAGCCAGAGGATCCTCCGCTTAAAGAGTGAAGAGGAGGAGCAGCAGACCATCCTCAGGAAAGCCCAGGAGCAGTATGATTCCATTACAGAATCCATCCGTTCTGCAAACGAGGAATGTGACAGACTGAATCAGGAAGTGGGAAATATCCAGGAGAAATTAAAGGAGCAGACGGTTGAGCTGGAAAAGGAGCAGACCTCTTATCATAGAGAAGCCTCCAGACTGGAATCCTTACGTAATCTTACAGAGCGCTATGATGGTTACGGCAACAGTATCCGCCGGGTAATGGAACAGAAGGAACGGGTTCCCGGTATCCAGGGTGTTGTGGCGGATCTGATCCAGGTAAACAAGGATTATGAGGTAGCAATTGAGACTGCTTTGGGAGGTAGCATCCAGAATATTGTCACAGATAATGAGCAGACAGCCAAAACCCTGATCGAGTTTTTGAAAAAGAACCGATATGGAAGGGCAACCTTCCTGCCTATGAGCAGCATCAGTCCCAGAGGGGAGTTTTCACCCAGGGAAGCACTGAAAGAACCGGGAGTGATCGGTGTGGCCAGTGAACTGGTGACTACAGCACCTCAGTATCAGCAGATTGCCAGATTTTTACTGGGAAGGGTACTGGTGGTGGATCATATTGACCATGCCATTGCTATCGGCAGAAAGTACAGACATAGCCTGCGAATGGTTACCATAGAGGGTGAGTCCTTAAGCCCGGGTGGTTCCATGACAGGTGGTGCTTTTAAGAATAACAGTAATCTCCTTGGACGAAGGAGAGAGATCGAGGAACTGGAAAAAGGCGTTGCAAAGCTGAAGTCAGAGGTTGCCATGATCCAGAAGGCAATGGAAGACAACAGAAACAGGAGAAATGTACTTCGGGATGCCATTGCAGATTTTCAAGACAAGCTCCGCCAGCAGTATATAGAACAGAATACTGCAAAGATGAATATTGCCCAGCAGGAAGAGAAAGCAGAGGAAATCCGCGGAGGCTATGAGCAGATCAACAGAGACAAGGAACAGATCAGACGCCAGATGCTGGAAATCCGTCAGGATCATGAGCAGATTGCCAGGGAGCTGGAAAGCTCCCGCCAGGATGAACAGGAGCTGGAAAGCTTCATAGAGGAGAAACAGGCAGAGCTGGATCAGTGGAAGGAAGAAGAGACAAAGCTAACCAGAGAGTTGGAGGAAATCCGTCTTCAGGCTTCTTCCCTGGATCAGAAGAACCGGTTTGACCAGGAAAATCTGAACCGTCTGAATTCGGAGACCCAGACTCTGGAGAATGAGCAAAAAAGTATCTATGAATCTCTTGCCCACAGCAGTGAGGAGATGGAGCAGAAGAAACTGACGATCCAGGAGCTGAAAACAGAGGCTGCCAACTCCGGTATCCAGGCGCAGGAAGCAAAGCTGCAGCTGGAGAAATGGCAAAAGGAGAAAGAGGAGAGAAACGGAAAGCATAAAGAATTTTTTGAAAAAAGAGATCAGCTTTCCGGTCAGATCGGTCTTCTGGACAAAGAGTGCTTCCGTCTGAAAAGCCAGATGGATAAGCTGGAGGAGAGCAGGGAAGAACGTATTTCCTATATGTGGGAGGAGTATGAGATCACTCCCAACAATGCCCTTTCCTACAGAAAGGAGGAGCTGACCGATCTGCCTGAAATGAAAAAGCAGGTAGCTCAGATCAAGGAGGAGATCCGCAGACTGGGTTCTGTTAATGTTAATGCCATTGAGGATTATAAGGATCTTCTGGAACGGCACACCTTCCTTTCCGGACAGTATAATGATTTGATCACTGCAGAGAAAACTCTGGAGCAGATCATACAGGAGCTGGATGAAGGAATGCGTAAGCAGTTTACAGAGAAATTTGCAGAAATCCAGAGAGAGTTTGATAAAGCCTTCAAAGAGCTTTTCGGAGGAGGAAAAGGAACTCTGGAGTTGGACGAGGAGGCAGACATCCTGGAAGCAGGAATCCGGATCACCTCTCAGCCGCCAGGGAAAAAGCTTCAGAATATGATGCAGCTTTCCGGTGGAGAAAAGGCACTGACAGCCATTGCCCTGCTTTTTGCCATTCAGAACCTGAAGCCCTCTCCTTTCTGTCTTTTGGATGAGATCGAGGCAGCGTTGGATGACTCCAATGTAGGAAGATTTGCAGGATATTTACAGAAGTTGACGAAAAACACACAATTTATTATAATAACCCATAGGCGTGGGACCATGAATGCAGCCGACAGGCTTTATGGTATCACCATGCAGGAAAAAGGGGTATCTACGCTGGTTTCCGTAGATCTTGTAGAGAACCAGCTTACCCAGTAACAGGAGGAGTATTATGGCAGAAGAGAAGAAAGGCTTTTTCAAACGACTGGTCAGCGGACTGGCCAAGACCAGAGATAATATCGTTGCCGGCTTTGACAGTATTTTCAGTGGCTTTTCCAGTATTGACGAGGATTTCTATGAGGAACTGGAGGAAATCCTGATCATGGGAGATATTGGTATTAATGCCACTACTTCTATTATAGAAAATCTGAAAAAAGAAGTTGCAGAACAGCACATTAAGGAGCCAATGGAATGCAAACAGCTTCTGATCAATGAAATCAAGGAGCAGATGCGTGTGGACAGCACAGAATATGAGTTTGAGAACCGTAAGTCCGTGATCCTTGTGATCGGTGTCAACGGTGTGGGAAAGACTACTTCTGTAGGCAAGCTTGCGGGCAAGCTGAAGGATCAGGGCAAGAAGGTGATCCTGGCAGCTGCGGATACCTTCCGTGCAGCAGCAGGTGAGCAGCTGACACAGTGGGCAAACCGTGCAGGAGTGGAGATCATTGGCGGACAGTCCGGTGCAGATCCGGCTTCTGTAGTTTATGATGCAGTTGCAGCAGCAAAGGCGAGAAATGCAGATGTTCTTCTGTGTGATACAGCAGGACGTCTTCATAATAAGAAGAATCTTATGGAGGAGCTGCGTAAGATTTATAAAATTCTGGAGAGAGAGTATCCGGAGGCTTATCTGGAAACTCTGGTGGTGCTGGATGGTACCACAGGACAGAATGCCCTTTCCCAGGCAAGACAGTTCTCAGAGGTGGCAAATGTAAATGGTATCATCCTTACCAAGCTGGATGGAACAGCCAAGGGCGGTATTGCAGTGGCGATCCAGTCTGAGCTGGATATACCGGTAAAATACATTGGTGTAGGCGAAAGTATTGACGATCTTCAGAAATTCGATGCAGATGCATTTGTAAATGCATTGTTTGATGTAGACCACAAGGATGAGCCGGACAACTAAAGGAGGAAAAACAATGCTTACATTAGAAAGCTTTGAACAGGCAGCAGAGATTGTAAAACAGGTGACACAGGAAACAAAACTGATCAAAAGCAGTTATTTCAGCGATCTGACCGGCAATAAGGTTTACCTCAAACCGGAGAATATGCAGCGCACAGGAGCATACAAGGTTCGTGGCGCTTATTATAAGATCAGCACTCTTTCGGAAGAAGAGAGAAATAAGGGACTGATCACAGCATCCGCAGGAAACCATGCCCAGGGTGTGGCTTATGCGGCATATAAATACGGAGTGAAGGCAGTGATCGTCATGCCTACCACTACTCCGCTGATCAAGGTTGAGAGAACCAAAAGCTATGGCGCACAGGTAATTCTTCACGGTGATGTATATGATGAGGCCTGCGCCCATGCCCTGGAACTGGCTGAGAAAGAGGGTTATACCTTTATCCATCCTTTTGATGATCCGGCAGTTGCCACAGGTCAGGGTACCATTGCCATGGAAATTGTCCAGGAGCTTCCGCTTGTGGACTATATCCTGGTTCCTATCGGAGGCGGCGGTCTGGCAACAGGTGTCTCCACTCTGGCAAAGCTTCTCAATCCACACATTAAGGTGATCGGTGTGGAACCGGCAGGAGCAGCCTGCATGAAGGCTTCCCTGGCTAAGGGTGAGGTGGTGACTCTTCCCCATGTAAATACCATTGCAGACGGTACTGCAGTACAGACACCGGGCAAGAAAATCTTCCCATATATCCAGCAGAATCTGGATGACATCATTACTATTGAAGATGATGAGCTGATTGTAGCTTTCCTGGATATGGTGGAAAATCATAAGATGATCGTTGAGAATTCCGGCCTTCTTACAGTGGCTGCCCTCCGTCATCTGGATGTAAAGAATAAAAAGATCGTTTCTATCTTAAGCGGAGGAAATATGGATGTGATCACCATGTCTTCTGTTGTCCAGCACGGACTGATCCAGAGAGACAGAATCTTTACAGTTTCAGTGCTGATCCCGGATAAGCCGGGTGAACTGGTGAGAGTTGCCAGTGTGATCGCCGGACAGCAGGGTAATGTGATCAAGCTGGACCACAACCAGTTTGTAAGTACCAACAGAAATGCAGCTGTGGAACTGAAGATCACTCTGGAGGCCTTTGGCACAGAACACAAGAATCAGATCGTGAAGGCACTGGAGGATGCAGGCTGCAGACCCCGCCTGATCAGACCAAGTTTATAAATATTTTTTCTGTCAAGAAAAAATACTTGACACAGGTAAAATTATAAGGTATGATAGCCAAGGTGATTACAGATGGAGAAGTTTGTAGAGCAGGGTTATTTGTATGATTTTTATGGTGAGCTTCTGACAGAGAGACAGCAGCAGGTTTATGAGAGCGTGGTGCTGGAGGATTATTCTCTCAGTGAAGTGGCAGAGGATCTGGGAATCAGCCGCCAGGGTGTGCATGATATGGTAAAGAGATGCAACAAGACTCTGGAGGAATATGAACAGAAGCTCCATCTGGTTGAGAAATTCCTGAATATCAGAGCCCAGGTGAAAAGAATACGGGTTCTGGCGCAGGAGTATCATTCCGAGGAAATTGCAAATATATCCAGCGAGATTTTAGAGGAGTTATAATATATGGCATTTGAGAGCTTGACAGATAAACTGCAGAATGTGTTTAAGAAGCTTCGAAGCAAAGGCCGCCTTACAGAGGAGGATGTGAAGCTTGCCCTTAAGGAAGTTAAGATGGCTCTTCTGGAAGCAGATGTTAACTTCAGGGTTGTAAAGCAGTTTACCAAGTCCGTACAGGAGCAGGCAATCGGACAGGATGTTATGAATGGTCTGAATCCCGGTCAGATGGTGATCAAGATCGTAAATGACGAGCTGGTAAAACTGATGGGAAGTGAGACTACAGAGCTGCCCATGCATCCGGGAAATGAGATCACTGTATATATGATGGCAGGTCTTCAGGGCGCAGGTAAGACAACTACGGTTGCCAAGCTTGCAGGTAAGCTGAAATCCAAAGGTAAGAAGCCTCTTTTGGTAGCCTGTGACGTTTACCGTCCCGCAGCGATCACACAGCTGCAGGTGAATGGTGAGAAGCAGGGCGTGGAAGTTTTTTCCATGGGAGATAAGCAGAAGCCTGTAGACATTGCGAAGGCCGCAATTGAGCATGCAAAATCCCATCAGCAGAATGTAGTCCTGATCGATACAGCAGGACGACTTCATATAGATGAAGACATGATGCAGGAGCTTGCAGATATAAAAGAAAATATTCATGTGGATGCCACTGTTCTGGTGGTAGATGCCATGACAGGACAGGATGCGGTAAATGTTGCCAAAACATTTGCAGACAAGGTTGGAATCGACGGTGTGATCCTGACCAAAATGGACGGCGATACCCGAGGTGGTGCTGCACTTTCCATTAAGGCGGTAACCGGTAAACCTATCCTCTATGTAGGTATGGGTGAGAAGCTTTCTGACTTAGAGCAGTTCTATCCGGAGCGTATGGCTTCCAGGATCCTGGGTATGGGAGATGTAATGAGCCTCATCGAGAAGGCAGAAGCTGCTATTGATAAGGAACAGGCTCAGGATATGCAGAAGAAGCTGAAGAAGATGGATTTCGACTTCAACGACTACCTGACCAGCATGGAACAGATGAATAAGATGGGCGGCATCGGCAGTATTCTGAATATGCTTCCGGGAATGGGAAGCAAGATGAAGGATATTGAGGGAATGATCGATGAGAAGGCTCTGGACCGTACCAAGTCCATTATCCTTTCCATGACACCACAGGAGAGAACCAATCCGTCAATCCTGAATATTTCCCGTAAGAACCGTATTGCCAGAGGTGCAGGTGTGGATATCGCAGAAGTGAACCGTCTGGTCAAACAGTTTGAGCAAAGTAAAAAAATGATGAAGCAGATGCCTGGACTTATGGGCGGCAAAGCCGGCAAGCGAGGCGGCGGATTCAAGCTTCCTTTTGGACTGTGAGCAGGACAGCTGACACAGAAGCCGGGGAATGAGCAGTTAGCGAAGCGAATAACGCTTTGACATAAAACCTAAGAGATAATATATTTAATTTAATGGAGGAAAAGAAACAATGGCAGTTAAAATCAGATTAAGAAGAATGGGACAGAAGAAAGCACCTTTTTATAGAATCGTAGTTGCAGATTCCCGCTGCAAACGTGACGGAAGATGCATCGAAGAGATTGGAACATACGATCCAAATCTTGAGCCAAGCGCAGTTAAGGTTGACGAAGAAGCAGCTAAAAAATGGCTTGCAGCAGGAGCTCAGCCTACAGACGTTGTAGCTAAACTTCTTAAGGATGCCGGAATTGAAAAATAATCAGATCTACCAGTAGGTATTTCTGCAGCGTCCAGCTAGGACGGGTCAGGGAGGTATGTAATGAAAGAATTAGTGGAAGTAATTGCAAAATCTCTTGTTGAAAATCCGGATGAAGTAGTCGTTACTGAGACTGAAAAAGAAGACGCAGTTATTGTAGAACTGAAAGTTGGACCTGCCGATATGGGCAAGGTGATCGGACGCCAGGGAAGAATTGCCAAGGCAATCCGTACTGTAGTCAAAGCGGCCTCTTCAAAAAGCAGCAAAAAAGTGATTGTGGATATTCTGCAATGAAAATAAAAGGGAAAGGAGCTGTGGTTGCCATAGCTCCTTGTTTTTACCATAAATGTCAGGACAGATAGCTTTGTAGCCTGACAGCATTATATATAAAAGAGGAGTCAGCAGATGGAGGATTTATTAAAGGTAGGTGTGATCACCACCACACATGGTGTACGGGGAGAAGTTAAGGTTTATCCTACAACAGATCCGGAGCGTTTTCCGGAGCTGGATTATGTTCTCCTTGACACAGGCAGAGAAAAAAGAAAACTGGAAATTGAAAAAGTAAGATTTTTCAAGAATCTGGTGATCCTGAAATTTAAAGGCATTGATAATATCAACGATATTGAAATGTATAAACAGAGAGAGCTGTGGATTCCCAGAGAAGAGGGACAGGATCTGGAAGAGGATGAGTATTATATTGCAGACCTGATCGGTATGAAGGTAGTCCTGGAGGATGGCAGCAGCTTTGGAACCCTGACAGATGTTATGGAAACAGGGGCCAATGATGTATATGTGGTAGAGAACGGAGAAGGGGAAGAGATTCTTCTTCCGGCCATCAGGGAATGCATTCTGGATGTGGATGTGGAGAAAAATGTGATGACCATCCATCTGATGAAAGGATTAATCTAAATGAATTTTCATGTTTTAACGCTGTTTCCGGAAATGATTGAAAATGGTATGAATACCAGTATCACAGGCCGGGCCATTGCCAAGGGACTTCTTTCTCTGGAAGCCATTAACATCCGGGATTTTGCCTTTAACAAGCACCAGAAGGTAGACGATTATACTTATGGCGGCGGTGCAGGGATGCTGATGCAGGCAGAGCCGGTATATCTGGCCTATGAATCTATTGCCAGCCACACGGCAAAGAAGCCCAGGGTGGTATATGTGACCCCTCAGGGACAGGTGTTTAACCAGAATATGGCCCGGGAAATGGCAGCGGAGGAAGATCTGATCTTTCTCTGCGGACATTATGAGGGAATTGACGAACGTGTGCTGGAGGAAATTGTAACAGATTATGTGTCCATTGGAGATTATGTACTTACAGGCGGGGAACTGCCGGCTATGGTAATGATGGATTCCATATCCAGAATGGTACCGGGAGTACTAAATAACCAGGAGTCCGGAGAGACAGAATCCTTTGCCGGAAATCTTCTGGAATACCCTCAGTACAGCCGTCCGGAGGAGTGGCACGGAAAAAAGGTACCGGAGGTGCTAATGTCCGGACATCATGCAAATATAGAAAAATGGCGCAGAGAGCAGTCCATTCTCCGCACTGTCCAGAGAAGGCCGGATCTGCTGAAAAAAGCAGATCTGACAAATAAAGAATGGAATTATGTACGCCAGTTAAGGAAACAGATGAAGGAAGAAGAGGAGCAGACAAAATGAGAACAGCAGATTTTTATTATGATCTTCCTCAGGAACTGATTGCCCAGGATCCTCTGGAGGATAGAAGTTCATCCAGACTGATGCATATTTCCCTGAAGGATGGAAGTATAGAGCACAGACATTTTACAGATATTCTGGATTATCTGAACAAGGGTGACTGTCTGGTTATCAATGATACCAAGGTAATTCCTGCCAGATTATACGGACATAAGGAGGAGACAGGGGCACTGATTGAGATCCTTCTCCTGAAGAGACGGGAAAATGATATCTGGGAGTGTCTGGTCAAGCCTGGTAAAAAGGCCCGCCCTGGAGCAAAGATCACTTTCGGAAACGGGATTTTGAAGGGCGAGATCCTGGATGTGGTAGATGAAGGTAACAGACTGATCCAGTTCCACTATGAGGGAATCTTTGAGGAGATCCTGGATCAGCTGGGCGAGATGCCTCTGCCTCCTTATATCACCCATAAACTGAAAGACAAGAACCGTTATCAGACCGTATATGCCAAACACGAAGGCTCTGCCGCAGCACCTACTGCAGGTCTGCATTTCACAGAGGAGCTTCTGGAAAAGGTAAAGGAAAAAGGGGTTAACATTGCCCACGTGACCCTTCATGTAGGTCTGGGAACCTTCCGTCCTGTAAAGGTAGATGATGTGGAAAAGCATCATATGCATTCAGAATTCTATATTGTGGAGGAGGATCAGGCAAAACTGATCAATGACACCAAGAAAGCCGGTGGCCGTGTGATTTCCGTGGGAACCACAAGCTGCAGAACTTTGGAATCCGCAACCGGTGAGGATGGAATTTTGAAAGCAGGCAGCGGATGGACAGAGATTTTTATTTATCCGGGATATCATTTCAAAATGATTGATGGACTGATTACTAATTTCCACCTTCCGGAATCTACTCTTCTTATGCTGGTATCCGCACTGGCAGGAAAAGAGACGATTATGCATGCCTATGAAGTGGCAGTGCAGGAAAAATACCGATTCTTTTCTTTTGGGGATGCCTGTATTTTGATCTGACAGAAATATCCAACATTTGTTGGGTGGAGAGATCATACAAAGAACAGAAAGAAACCAGGAGGCAAAACGCTTCCTGGTTATTTTTGAGCTCAAATAACTGTTAATTATCTGTGTTTTCTACGTCTTCGGCATCGTCCGGATCATCGATGGATTTCATATCGTCATCTGAAGTATCTGCATCCATGGCGTTCAGCTCGTCCTCTGTAAGGGGCTGCAGATCATCTTCGAAAATCTCCTTGTTTGTAATATCATCCTCTGCCTTCTTGCCACAGCCGGACAGACCGATTGTAGCCAGAAGCATTCCTGTGAGTAAAAAATATTTAAATTTCTTCATAAATTTCATCCTTTCCATTTGGGGGTTCATTATTTGCTTATGAAATTTTTTGACGTCTGTAATATTAATGTAACCTTTTGTCATAATATTATAACAAAAATGTGCCTTTATGAAAAGACTTATTTATTGACGATTGTGTGAATTCTTTATATACTTTTAATAGTTGTACCCATTTCAGGGTGGCTTCTGTTATACATAATTTCCGGAAAGCTTTCCGGACAGAAAGAGAGAAAGTATATGTCTATACAAAAGAAACCTATAAGGGGAAGATCAGCAGCTTCAAGAAAAAGAAAGCTTCTGAGAAAATCCAGATATTACCAGAAGTCCTGCCAGAAACTGTATCTGGCAGCAGGGGTTGGGATATTTGTTTTTGTCTTTATATTAATCCTGGCAGGAATCAAAGGATGTGGTAATTACCGTCATGCAAAAAAAGCAGCCTCAGATAATGTGATTTCCATGAAAGCAACCCAGGATTCAGCTTCTGACAGCACAGATACAAAAGAAGCGGAGAATACAGTTACAATGTCTGCACCTGTGACTCTTACGCTGAGTGTGGTAGGCGACTGTACCCTGGGAACAGATGAGACCTTTGATTACAGCACCAGCTTAAATGCATACTACGAAAATAATGGAGCTGCCTATTTTCTGCAGAATGTAAAGAGCATTTTTGCAGCTGACGATCTGACCATTGCCAATTTTGAGGGCACTCTCACAGAATCAGATGCCAGGGAGGACAAAACCTTTGCCTTTAAAGGCCCGGCAGAGTTTACCTCAATTCTCACATCAGGTTCAGTGGAAGCAGTTACCACAGCCAATAACCACAGCCACGATTATGGTGATCAGGGCTATGAGGATACCATTGCAGCGCTGGATGCTGCAGGGATCGTAAATTTTGGCTATGATAAAACTGCTGTTATGGATGTAAAAGGTGTGAAAGTGGGACTGGTGGGAATATATGAACTGAAGGATCACCTGGAGAGAGAACAGCAGCTGAAAGATAATATTGCCAAAGTAAAGGCTGAGGGCGCCCAGCTGACCGTAGTGATCTTCCATTGGGGAAATGAGAAAGAGACCTGTCCTGACAGCAATCAGACAACTCTGGGCCGTCTGGCTATAGATGAGGGCGCAGATCTGGTATGCGGACATCATCCCCATGTTCTTCAGGGAATTGAGACCTACAAGGGGAAAAATATTGTGTACAGCCTGGGCAATTTCTGCTTCGGTGGAAACAGCGCCCCCAGTGATATGGACACCATGATCTACCAGCAGACCTTCACCATTGACCAGAATGGAGTAAAGACGGACAATGTGACCAATATCATTCCCTGCTCCATTTCCTCTGCAGCCTATGAGGGCTACAACAATTATCAGCCCACTCCGGAAGAGGGGGATGAGGCTGACAGGATCCTCTCAAAGATCAATGAGCGAACTGCTGAAATTTCCACTGCTGAGGGAACTACCTTTACAGCAGAAACCAGGAGTACAGATACTGTATCCGTTGCTTCCTCTGAGGATGAAAATACAGCAGAATAAGAACAGAAATTCATAATAAAAAGCTCCGTAACAGATACAAGGAAGTATCTTTACGGAGCTTTTTTGTGGGATATTCAAAGAATGTTTATGACAGATCTTCCTGTCCGGTCTGGAACTTATGACAGTACTTCGTTTTTCAGTTCCTCGCCGTTCATGTAAGCTCTGGCATTTTCCATAGTAGTCTCTGCAATATTGGTCAGCGCCTCTCTGGTAAAGAAGCCCTGATGGGAAGTCATAACTACATTTGGGAAGGAGAGCAGTCTCTGGGTGATAGAGCTTGGCAGGATCATTTCGGACATATCCTCAAATACGAAATCTGTTTCCTCCTCGTATACGTCCAGACCTACCGCAAAGAATTTATGCTCGCGGATGCCTGCGATCAGGTCATCTGTGCGGATCAGACCACCTCTGGAGGTATTGACAAGGATCACACCATCCTTCATTTTTTCGATGGTCTCTGCATTGATCAGATGTCTGGTTTCCTTGGTAAGCGGGCAGTGAAGACTGATCAGGTCACTCTGAGCCAGCAGTTCGTCCAAAGATACATATTCCACGCAATCCAGGTTTGGATTTGGGAAAAGATCATAAGCGATAACCTTCATACCAAAGCCTCTGCAGATTCTTGCCATAGCCTGACCGATTTTTCCGGTTCCGATGATGCCGGCGGTTTTGCCGTAGAAGTTTACACCCATCAGACCGCTTAATGCAAAATTATTCTCGCGGCATTTGATATATGCCTTGTGAGTGTGACGGTTGGCTGTGAGAGCCAGAGCCATGGCATGCTCAGCAACTGCCTCCGGAGAATATCCCGGGACACGGAGCACCTTTATACCATATTTATGGGCTGTTTCCAGATCTACGTTGTTGTAGCCTGCACAGCGCATAAGGATTAATTTAACACCCTGGTTATGGAGTTCCTCAATGATTTCAGTACCCAGGTCTGCATTTACAAAAGCACAGATTGCTTCATAGCCCTTGGCAAGGGAAGCAGTTTCCTCATGGATATTTGCTTCTGTAAATTTGATTGTGATTCCCGGGAAAGAGGGAAGAAGTTTTTCGAAAAATTCTTCGTCGTAGTTTTTTGTGCCGTAAAACAAAATTTTCATAAAAATATTCGCTCCTCTCTGGAAAAATAGATAATGGTGTGATATACTCACCGTGAACATCAGGACAGTAATAAAAGTCTGCCCCTGACATGATAATTATATACTATTTCAGACAGTATGAAAAGAGGAAACAGGATAAAAATTATCAAGTATTAAAAAAGATACATCATACGTAATGTGGAGGTAATTATGCAGGAAGTATATGTGAATGGAAGCGAATTTGATAGTGCACAGGAGATTCTGGAATATCTGAGGGATGAGATTGGACTGGATGCAGAGAATATCAATACCCTTTATGATGCACTGACAGCCGTAAGTGATGATACAAAGATCACCATGGATATGTCCGGGGTAACAGATGATGAGCTGCTGGATGCTATGGAACGTATGTCTGAGGTCATGGGAGATGCGGCAGATGACAGTGATTATCTGGAGATCACCTGTATAGAATAAACAGGCACATAAAATAGATAAAAATACATAGACAAAGTCAAAAAGGATTGCCGGTCCATTGTGGATCAGCAATCCTTTTTTTGCAGCAGATCAGCATTCTCCAAGAGAATACAGATCCTTGTAAAATTCCGGATAAGAAATATTCACGCAGTCTCCCTTTACAATATCCATGGTTCCGTCACAGATAGTTCCTGCCACAGCAAAAGACATGGCAATTCTGTGATCTAGATAGGAATTGATCTTGGCACCCTGGAGCGGTTTGCCTCCGTGGATGATCATACCGTCCTCTGTTGGCTGGATATCTGCACCCATACGGCGGAGCCCTTCGGTGACGACTGCAATACGGTCAGACTCCTTTACCTTCAGCTCTGCAGCATCGCGGATCACAGTGGTACCCTCTGCAAAAGCAGCCATTACAGCAATCATAGGGATCTCATCGATGAGCGTGGGGATAATAGAGCCCTCCACTGTTGTACCGTGAAGCTGACTGGAACGGATCAGCAGGTCTGCCACCGGCTCTCCCTCCTCATTAATATTCAGAAGGGTGATATCTGCACCCATGGCCCTGCACACCTTCAGGATTCCGTCTCTGGTAGGATTGATCCCTACATTCCGGAGAAGGATCTGACTGTCCGGGGTGAGAAGCCCTGCTGCAATAAAATAGGCAGCAGAGGAAATATCTCCAGGCACCTGGATTTCCCTGGCCTTTAACAAAGGTTCCGGCTCAATGGAGGCGGTAGTACCCTGTGAAGTAACTTTGGCCCCCAGATAATTCAACATGATCTCCGTGTGATTTCTGGAAAGTACGGGCTCTGTTACCCTGGTGATTCCATCTGCATACATACCTGCCAGAAGTACGCAGGACTTCACCTGGGCAGAAGCAACCGGTGACTGGTAGTGTACAGCCTGGAGAGACTTTCCTGTAATACGCAAAGGTGCACATCCATTTCCTTTTATACTGACAATATCTGCCCCCATAGACTGAAGGGGAGTCATGATCCTCTTCATAGGGCGGGACTGGATGGAGGCGTCACCGTTTAACTCACTGGTAAAAGACTGGCCTGCCAGAATGCCGGAGATCAGCCGGGTGGTGGTACCGCTGTTGCCTACATCCAGAATTTCTGAGGGCGCACTTAGACCGTGCAGACCCTTGCCGTGAACCAGAATCTCAGAAGCATTGCGCTCAATGTCTACGCCCATTTTGCGGAAACAGGAGATGGTGGAGAGACAGTCTGCACCCTCCAGAAAATGTGTGATCCTGGTAGTTCCCTGGGCAAGAGAGCCAAACATAACTGCCCGGTGGGAGATGGATTTGTCTCCCGGTACAGTCAGTTCCCCTCTCAGCCTTGTCTGTTTTTTGATTTCCATTTATGTTACCTACCGTTCGTATACAATATAGTTTCGCTTTTTAAGGAGAGCGGCTCCCTTTTCCATGGAGGATCCGTCATAGAATTCGATTTTTAAGACACCTTCCTCAAATTCCCGGTTATGGATAATGCCGATATTCTTGATACTGATCTTCTCCAGAGCCAGGATAGTGGCGATTGTGGCAATCCCTCCGGCCTCATCTGCAATATCCAGATAGAGCACATAGGCTTTCTTCAGGAGACCGCTGTCCACTACATCAATAGAATCTCTGTAATCCCTGGAGCTTGCAAACATCTGGTACAGGCTCTGGGAATCCTTGTTATCCACAAAGCAGCGGATCTGGATCAGAAGACGGATATAGTCATCCAGCACATTGGAAATATTCTTATTATTTTCCACGCAGATCTGCTCCCACATGATAGGGGAAGAGGAGGCAATACGGGTAATATCCCGGAAACCTCCGGCTGCGATGGTCTTCATATATTCCTGGTCACTGTCCAGCATGCTTACCAGATTTACAAGGGCAGAAGCAATGATATGAGGCAGGTGGCTTACACCTGCGGTGATAAAATCGTGTTCCTCACTGGTCAGTACCATGGGAATGGCACCCAGGGAAGAAATCAGCTCTGTAAAGTCTGTCAGACGGTCCAGAGGAATCTCTCCTCCCGGTGTGATGATATAATAAGCGTTTTCCAGAAGTCTGTCGCTGGAGGATTCAAAGCCGGTTTTTTCAGAGCCGGCCATGGGATGTCCGCCGATAAAGCAGGATTCCATACCCAGACGTTCTACCTCCTTATGGATGATGCCCTTTACACTGCCCACATCTGTGAGAATGGTATTGGGACCCAGGTGCTCCTTGAAATATTCCAGATACTGGACATTAAATTCCACAGGGGCACACAGGAAAATATAATCGCAGCCTGCAAAACGTTCATCATGTTCCTCGCATACAGCGTCGATCATATTGGAGCTTACTGCTGAGGCAAGTGTCTCCCGGTCCTGATCGTAAGCCAGGATCCTGTAATCGCTATGGTATTTTCGGATGGTTTTGACGATGGAACCGCCGATGAGACCAAGTCCGATAAAACCGATGGTTTTCATAAGTTTCTCTGTATCCTTTCAAATAGCAATTTATCAGTTGCGTACACAGGGTGTGCAGCAATTGTCATTCTGTATGACTTATACAGAAACAGTCTGCATATATTTTAAGATAGATAGGAAAAAAAGTCAATCAGCAGCAATACTTTTGCACATAAATAATTTAAAGCAATACAGTAAATAAAAGCCTCTCTGAATGGTGAAAAAACCAGATGATAAAAATGCCAGATAGTATTTTGGAACATAATAAAAAATATTGTTAAAATTACATAAAATGCTTGAAAATTACAAATAAATTTAGTAATATATAAACATATAGTTGCTGAGACAGAAATGAAAAAGATGAACAATCTGACTATTTCGGGGCTCAAACAGAGAAAAGCTCCCACAACAGCAGCGCATATCAGACAAACAGGGAGGTATTACAACATGGATGTATTTAGAACTGACCGAATCAGAAATGTAGTTCTTTTAGGGCATGGGGGTGCAGGCAAGACTACACTGGCTGAAGCAATGGCGTATCTGGCAGGAATGACCAGCAGGCTTGGCAGAGTTGAGGACGGCAATACTGTCAGCGATTTTGACAAAGAAGAGATAAAGAGACATTTTTCCATTTCCACAACATTGATCCCGGTACCATGGGATAAGGTGAAGGTCAATGTACTGGATACTCCCGGATACTTTGACTTTGTAGGAGAGGTAGAGGAAGCGGTAAGTGCGGCAGACGCAGCTGTGATCGTAGTCTCCGGCAAGACAGGCGTACAGGTGGGAACCCAGAAGGCATGGGAATTATGTGAGAAATATAAACTTCCGCGTATGATCTTCGTTACAGATATGGACGTAGATGATGTCAGCTACCGTAAGGTAGTAGAGCAGCTGACAGAACTCTATGGAAAGAAGATCGCACCTATCCATTTCCCGATCCGTGAGGATGGTAAATTCGTAGGTTATGTTAATGTAGTAAAACAGGCAGGACGTAGATTCATTGATAAGGCAGGTAAGGAAGAATGCCCGATTCCTGAATATCTGAATGAATATCTGGAGAAATATCATGAGATTCTTATGGAATCTGTAGCTGAGACCAGCGAGGAATTTATGGATCGTTACTTTGAGGGAGATACCTTCTCTGTGACAGAGGTTTCCGCAGCACTGGCTACCAATGTACAGGAAGCTGCTATTGTACCTGTATGCATGGGATCACCTATTAATCTCCGCGGCGTATCCAATCTGCTGGATGATATCTGTGGATATTTCCCAAGTCCGGACAAGCGTTCCTGCAATGGTATTGCAGTGAAGACAAATGAGATCTTCGAGGCAAATTATGACTTTGCAAAAACAAAATCTGCATATGTATGGAAAACAATCGCAGATCCGTTCCTTGGAAAATATTCTCTGATCAAGGTATGCTCCGGTGTTATCAAATCAGATGATACCTTGTTAAATGTAGAGAAGGGCGAAGAAGAACGTCTGAACAAGCTGTATGTACTGGAAGGCTCCAAGCCTATTGAAGTACCTGAGCTTCATGCCGGTGATATCGGTGCCATTGCCAAATTAAACAGTGTACAGACCGGAGACAGCCTTGCAACCAAAGCTACACCGATCATGTATCCAAAGGCACAGATCTCCGTCCCATATACCTGCAAGAGATTTAAGGCAGTGAAGAAGGGAGACGAGGATAAGATTTCCCAGGCACTGGCTAAGATGATGAGTGAGGACAAGACTCTCCGTGTAGTAAATGACAGTGCAAACCGCCAGAGTCTGATCTATGGTATTGGCGATCAGCATCTGGATATTGCAATGAATAAACTGAAAGAGCGCTACAAAGTAGATGTAGAGCTGAGCAAACCGAAGGTTCCGTTCCGTGAGACCATCCGCAAGAATTCCGATGTGGAAGGCAAGCATAAGAAACAGTCCGGCGGACATGGACAGTATGGTCATGTAAAGATGCGCTTTGAGCCATCCGGTGATCTGGAGAATCCTTATGTATTTGAGCAGGTAGTTGTAGGCGGTGCAGTGCCGAAGAACTACTTCCCTGCAGTTGAGAAGGGTCTGCAGGAATGCGTATTAAAGGGACCTCTGGCTGCATATCCTGTAGTTGGTGTGAAGGCTACTCTTTATGACGGATCCTATCATCCGGTAGACTCCTCAGAGATGGCATTCAAGATGGCAACGATCCTGGCCTTCAAGAAGGGCTTTATGGATGCATCCCCTGTACTTCTGGAGCCAATCGTATCCATGAAGGTTACAGTTCCGGATAAATATACAGGTGATGTTATGGGTGACCTGAACAAACGCCGCGGCCGTGTACTGGGTATGAATCCTGATCATCAGGGTAATACTATTATTGAGGCAGATGTACCTCAGCTGGAGATCTACGGATACTCCACAGACCTGCGTTCCATGACAGGCGGAAGCGGAGAATTTTCCTATGAATTTGCACGCTATGAGCAGGCTCCTTCTGATATCCAGGCAAAGGAAATCGAGGCAAGAGCAAGCAAGGTTGACAAAGCAGACGAATAATAGAATTTATATACCTATGAATTAAGAAGAAAACAGACAGAACTATCTCAGATATAGAGGTAGTTCTGCTTTTTTTTGTAAAAATCCCCTGTCCTGATTGACAATGGCGGGATAAACGATATACTGGACTCATATTAATCTCAGAAAGCAGGAAAATTAGTATGAAAAATAATAGAAAACTGGCTGCCCTGATACTGGCAGCTGCAATGACTGTCACCACACCCTACACAGCCTGGGGCGCAGATGTCTTTTCTGCAGGGGAATCCTTTGGGGATGGCACAGAGAGTATTCCCGGAATCCTGACTTCCATACTGGATTATGGACAGGTGGGAAAAGAATATAAGGTACAGCTGCAGGCGGATTCGGATGTGAGGTGGAGCCTGGCTTCCGACAGCCAGCTTCCCCCGGGCCTGACTTTGTTTCAGACAGGCCTGCTCTGCGGAGTTCCTCAAAAGGATGGTTACTTTCACTTTACAGTACAGGCAGATAACAACACAGGAAGAGCAGCCTGTGATCTGGACCTGACGATCATTGAGGCAGAACGGCCGGAAGAGAGATACAGACTGACCTCAGAGAATTCTCAGATCGACCTGGGAATCTATGCAGAGGGACAGCAGATTAATCGGGATTTTTCCCTTCAGAATACGGGCACAGAAGCACTCCATGTGGGGAAGCTTCCGGAGAGCCGGTATTTTGATCTTTCCTATGCATATGGGGATGAGGATACGGAGATCCCCACAGGAGCCTATGTGACACTGAAGGCAGAACTGAAGAAAAACCTGACTGCAGGAAAATATGAGGAGAATCTTACCTTTACCACAAAGGAGGGCGCTTCCTGCCAGGTAACCCTGAAGGTGATCCTGGGAGCCTCCTCTGAGAAGGAATATGATCTGACAGTAGATCATCCGGAGATATGTTTTACAGAGGATGATTTCTATGATCCGGAATTCCGTGTGGAAAAATATGTTTCTGTGAGAAATTCCGGCAAAAAGGAAACCAGGATCAGCGTGGATGCTTCAGGTCTGGAGCATTTTACAGTTGACGGCCAGAGCGCAAGGAATTCAGAGGATTTTGAAGAACAGGATGTGCAGAGACTGTTGAAGCCAGGGGAAAGCCTCCAGTTCTATATATTGCCAGGGGAGGAATACGGAACCTTTGATGAAACCTTTGATTTCCTGGCAGATGACGGCAGCAGATATCCGGTACATGTTACCATGAACAGAGAGCTGAATCCTGTAGAGAAGAAAAATCTGGAAATTACAGAAAATGACACAGCTGCCTTTCCTGAGCTACAGTGGGGCTACAAAACTTTGCCGGAGGCCAAAATCTATACTCTGAAAAATGTGTCAGACAAGGATCTGGATCTGACCTTCAACCGCAGCCAGGGATGCAGTGTAACCCTTTCCGGTAATACCCGTCTGGCTCCCGGAGAGAGCACAGAACTGCGGATTTTGCCTCAAAAGGGACTGGCAGCGGGAGAGCATTCCTTCCAGGTCACAGTTACTGCCAGAACTGCAGCAGGAGAGAAGACAACAGAAAATCTTTACAGCTCTTTCCGGGTAGGTACCCGTACTTATCAGGGACTGACTGCTTCGGTGGAGCCTGTGACAGGAATTACCAACGGTGTGGCCAAAACAGCAGAGGCTCTTCACCTGCCTGCACAGACCGTAGTCTATGGAGCAGAGAAGAATGGTGAGAAAACAACCTTTCCGGCAGGAATCATCTGGGATGTGGACGGATGTGATTATGATCCCCAAAATAAAGAAGCTCAGAAGTTTACGGTAACCGGTCATCTGGATCTGGAAGACGGGGAAAATAACACGGAAATGGATACCACCCTGCAGATCCAGGTACAGGTAGATGCTTATCAGGCGCTGAACAGACCGGTCTTTGATCTTTCTTGGGTTAAGGTGATCACCAACTATGTGCAGGTCAGCCTGAGGGATTTTTCCAATGAGGCAGAAGGATATGAACTTGTGACAGCTGCCACATCAGAGGATCTGGAAAAAGAGAATTATACAGCCCGGATGACAGTACCTGCAGCCCAAATGGCAGAGGGTACCGTAAATCTGAAATATCTGCCTGCAGGCAGCCATCTTCTGTACTGTAGGGCTTACAGAACTGTGGAAGGACAGCCGGAATACGGCCCATGGTCAGAAGGCACGGCCATTGAAGTAAAGGCAGTAACGCCTGAACCCCCTAAAATCGCAAAAACACAGGTGAAAAAATGTGATGTCAGACTAACACTGACAAATCCTCAGAAGGTGGATGGCTATGATGTGGTTGCAGCCAGAAGCGAAAAAGAAGGGGAACCGATAGATTATGTAAAGGTACAGACCAGATATTCCGGAGACAGCAGTCAGCTGGTCCTGAAGGGACTGCCTGCAGGCACCTGGTATATTGGTGTACACAGTTATACTTATCAGTCAGAATTTTCCACCACCAAGGTTCTGAGCAAATGGGCACCCTTACAGAAGGTTACCATAAAGACAGGGGCAGCAGCCCAGGCACCGACTGTAAAATCAGTAAAAACCTCCGGTCAGGGAAAAACAAGAAACACAACAGTAAGCTTTAAGCTGCCCAAGGGTGCCACAGGCACAGACTGGGTACTCTCCAAACAGGTATATAAAAATGACAAAGGAGCCTATACAGGAGTAGGCAGTTACAGCTACGTAGTAAAAAACCAGACAAAGAGCACCATCACCTTTGAAAAGGTACGCCCGGGAACCTATTACCTTACCGGCCACGCCTATACAAAGGGCTACGTCAAGAATTTCACCCGCTGGTCCCGGATCAGGAGAATTGTAATAAAATAGTAGGAATCGGGAAGGACTTACATTGACAAACGCTCTGTCATGAATTAAAATAAAATGAGTTTTTATAGGTAATGAATGGTTGCTGTGCTTCTATTGGGCAGTGATCATAGTATGTTGGAGGAAATATAAAATGAAATACCTGTTTAAAAAGATCGAGCCCAAGTGGCAGGCAAAATGGGAAGAAGCCAAAGTCTTTGAAGCCAAGGACAACAGCGACAAACCTAAATTCTACGGTTTAGTAGAGTTTCCATATCCAAGTGGTGCAGGAATGCACGTAGGACATATTAAAGCATATTCCAGTCTGGAGGTTATTTCCAGAAAACGTCGTATGGAGGGATACAATGTACTTTTCCCCATCGGATTTGATGCATTCGGTCTTCCTACAGAGAACTACGCAGTAAAGACAGGCACACATCCACGTATCATCACAGATGAGAACATTAAGAGATTCTCCAACCAGTTAAAGAGAGTAGGATTCTCCTTTGACTGGAACCGCGTGATTGATACTACAGACGAGGATTATTACAAATGGACACAGTGGATCTTCCTGAAAATGTTCGAAAAAGGTCTGGTATTCCGTGACAGAACACTGGTAAACTACTGCCCACACTGTAAGGTAGTCCTTTCCAATGAGGACAGCCAGGGCGGCAAATGTGATATCTGCCACAGCGATGTAGTTCAGAAGTCCAAGGATGTATGGTATCTGAGAATTACCCAGTATGCAGATAAGCTTCTGGAAGGTCTGGATCACGTAGACTATCCGGAGAACGTAAAACAGCAGCAGGTTCACTGGATCGGCAAATCCAAAGGTGCTTTTGTCAACTTTGATGTAGACGGAATCGATGAGAAACTGGAAATCTACACAACCAGACCGGACACCCTGTTCGGTGTTACCTTCATGGTAATCGCACCGGAGCATCCGATCATTGATAAATATGCAGACAAAGTTGGAAACATGGATGAGATCACTGCATATCGTAATGAGTGTGCCAAGAAGACAGAGTTCGAGAGAACCCAGCTTGTAAAAGAAAAAACAGGAGTAAGGATCCAGGGACTTGAGGGTATCAACCCTGTAAACGGCAAGAAAATCCCAATCTACATTGCAGATTATGTAATGATGGGATATGGCACAGGCGCTATTATGGCAGTACCTGCCCATGACCAGCGTGACTATGATTTTGCCAAGAAATTCGGCATTGATATTATTGAAGTAATCAAAGGCGGAGACATCTCCAAAGAAGCCTACACAGGAGACGGCGAGATGGTAAACTCCGATTTCCTCAACGGATATACAAAGAAAAAAGACTCCATTGAGCGTATGCTGGAAGAACTGGAAAAGAAAGGCATCGGTAAAGCAGGTGTTCAGTACAAGATGAAAGACTGGGCATTCAACCGTCAGAGATACTGGGGTGAGCCGATTCCGCTGATCCATTGCCCGAACTGTGGTGTTGTAGCAGTTCCGGAAAAGGAACTGCCTCTGCGTCTGCCGGATGTTAAGGACTTTGAGCCAGGGGAAGACGGACAGTCTCCACTTGCAAAGATTGACTCTTTCGTAAACTGCACCTGTCCGAAATGCGGCGCTGCAGCAAAACGAGAAACAGACACCATGCCTCAGTGGGCAGGATCCTCCTGGTATTTCCTGAGATATACAGATCCCCACAATACAAATGCACTGGCAGATATGGACAAACTGAAATACTGGATGCCTGTAGACTGGTACAACGGTGGTATGGAGCATGTTACCAGACATATGATCTATTCCAGATTCTGGCATCATTTCCTGTATGATCTGGGTGTAGTGAACACACCGGAACCATATGCAAAACGTTCCATTCAGGGACTGATCCTGGGACCGGACGGTGACAAGATGAGTAAATCCAAGGGCAACGTAGTAGATCCGCTGGATATTGTAGAGGAATACGGTGCAGATACTCTCCGTACCTATGTACTGTTCATGGGTGATTACGGTGCAGCTACTCCGTGGAGCGAAAGCTCTGTAAAGGGATGCAAGAAATTCCTGGACCGTGTGGCAGGACTGACAGATATCCTCAGCGAAGAATCCGTATCCGATGAGCTTGAAATGAAGCTTCACCGCACCATCAAAAAGGTTTCCGGAGATATTGAGAACCTGAAATTCAACACAGCCATCGCCAGCCTTATGACCCTGATCAACGAGATCACAGCAGAGGGACACTTAAGTAAGGACGACCTGGCTATCTTCATCAAACTGCTTAGCCCATTTGCACCTCATATCTGTGAGGAAATCTGGGAGTTCATCGGTGGAGAAGGCCTGCTGGCAGTAGCACCATGGCCGGAATACGATGAAGGCAAAACTATTGCCAAGACCATTGAAATCGGTGTACAGGTCAACGGTAAGGTAAGAGGCACCATCGTAATCCCTAATGGCTGCGAAAAGGAAAAAGCCTTCGAGATTGCCAAAGCAGATGAAAGAATTGCCTCCTTCCTGGAAGGCAAGAACCTGATCAAAGAGATTTACGTGCCGAACAAGATCGTGAACTTTGTTGCGAAATAAGACAAAAACAGAATATCTGATGCTCTGGGAACCATATGATTCCCGGATATCTGAATCAAAAGGGAGCTGCCGTAAAAAAGCAGCTCCTTTTTTGTCGAAAAAAATGTCATATAAAATGTCTTGACAGCCGTACCCGCGGAGAATATCTGTCTGCCTATCTGAAGTTTACACCATGGTATACGGTATTTTCTGTTTTCGTGTTCTGGATGCTGCGTTTGTACAACAGTGTATGGCGTTTTGCAAGCTACAGTGAGCTTATCAGGGTTGGCATCTCTACGGTGATCACCTTTCTGTTCCAGGCAGTTGGGATTACCCTTGTCATACAAAGATCATATCAAAGACCTCGAACAGCAGATACTGCTCCTGAAGGAACAGGTTGATTTCCTGACCCGTAAGTTATATGGCACAAGATCTGAGAAGGCATCGTCCCTTTCCGTTGAGGGGCAGATGTCTCTTTTTGAGGAGATTGAAAACAATGCAGATTCCTACACAAAAGAACCAGATCTTGTTGCAGTTGAAAAACATCTCCGAAAAAAGAAATATACCGGACAAAAAGTAATCGACCATTACCGTGAAACATACGAATGCAGGACATGCCGGAAAAAAGGCATGCCATATATGGAAAAAGCTCCCGCCCCCGCAGCACCGGTCATGCATTCCCTGGTGTCTGCATCTACGATCGTCTGGCTGATCCACCAGAAATTTGAACTTGGGATCCCGTTATACTGCCAGGAAAAAGAATGGGCGGATATCGGATTATGCATTACGTACTGGTACCGTATTCCATGCAAATACCACCGTCTACGCCCACTGGACGTATACCGGTGGCGGCGGCGTGAGGAAGAATAGCTGCAAATCATCGAAAAGTAAACAGGCTTATCTTAGAGGGATGGACTTAGGGATTTGCTGAAACTAGCGAATCAGCTTTCATAACGAGTTGTCCTTTCTAAAAAAGAAGAATCTACTTTTCAGTAGACTCTTCTTACAAGTAAGCGATACTCTACGCTTTGAAGCCCCCGTCGCTTGCGGAAGTTAAACATATACGTTGACTTCTTGGACGAACTCAAGAAATTGATACAGGGAACATTGCAAATGTATCAAAAATTGGGACGTTTGACTATGATGTATGTTTGTGTAACTATTGTTGGTTGCAAAGACCTATGTAACTATACGGTAAATGCATATGGAGCAAATACACCAACGAAAGTAGACCGCAATCAAATTGTTTGCACTCCAATCGAAATTCGGAATATTCAGGATGATGAGCAAGTAAGAGAAGGCATAGAAAACTGTATTCGGATGACGAAGTATTCACTTGGAATAAGAACCCCAAAATAAGAAAACGGGGGTAAAAAGATGAGGATTAAGTATTTTTCCACGTTATACACCGGCAAAATAATGCTGACTTTGAATAAATTCATCAAAACTCCTCATCCCTAAAATATGACCAAAAGATCACTGAAAAACACGAATTTTGTAATAATATAGTAACAGTTTGCCACAGAGATTTCAAGGAAAAAGGGGAATAAGGGATTATTTTCTGGGGGAAAAAGTCGTTAAAGAAAAAGCTGCACTATTTTGCGGATAACAAAAAAGTGCAATTTTTTTTTGCGCCTGTACAGCAAATTCGCAACATTTTTTGGTAGAACTGCAAATATCTTGAATTTTTTCTAAAGGGCGGCCATGCTATACTGGTATTATCAACAAGGGGAAAGCAAATAAAAGAAAAGGCTTTCCGGGATAACGTTTTTTTTAAATGGAGGAAGAAAAAATGAAGAAAAAAGTAATTAGCGTTCTGGCTGCAGCTGCAGTGGCAACATCCATGTTTGCAACACCTGTATTGGCTGATGGAAGTGCAACAGCGGGTGTTGTATGGTACAATTTCGCAGATACTTTTATCGCAAATGCCCGCCAGTGCTTAAACGGAATCGCAGCAGCAGATGGAACAATTTCCATCACAGACGCTGACAGCGAAAACGATATCAATACTCAGGGAAATAACGTAAACAACTTCTACACACAGGGCGTTAAATATCTGATCCTGAATAACATCAATATGACAGCAACAGATGATATTGCAAAACAGATGAAAGAAGAAGGCGTAGTTGGTATTTTTGCAAACACAACGAGCCCATCTGATGACGCATTTGCAGACAACGAGAATCTGTGGTATGTATCTTCCGTATCCACTCAGTCCGGTGAGAACATGGGTAATGCAATCGTTGATTACTTCAATACTCATGAGAATTGGGACAGAAACGGAAATGGAAAAGTTGATTACATTCTCCTTCAGGGTATTCAGACATTCAGTGATACCATCAACCGTTCTTCTTACAGCCTTGCAACAATTGAGGGTGCAGGATACGAGCTTGGAAGCTGCATCGGTGGTGATGATGTAACAGGCGTTAAAGGTGGAGATTCCATCAACGGTGTACTTTGCAACTTCTCCCGATCTGAAGCGCAGGAAAATGTAGAGGCACTTATTGCAAGCTTTGGTGATGACATTGACTGTATCATCGCAGATAACGATGATGAGGCACTTGGAGCAATCGCAGCACTTCAGGCTCATGGATATTTCACAAGCGATGAGAACACAATTCCGGTTGTTGGTGTTGATGCTACAGCTGCCGGATGTGAAGCAATCAAAAACGGAACTCTTCTTGAGACCAGCCTCAACAACCCTGTAAAACTTGCAAAATCCATTTATAAACTGATGTATCTGTTAGAGAACGGTGAGGAAGTTACCACTGAGTCTATTGGAATGGATGGTGTAAAGGTTGACGGACATAGAATCATGATCGACTATATTTCTATCACAGCTGACAATTTAGATGATGCAAGCTACGACATTACAGACACTTCATTCTAAATAACAAAAGTTTGGCCGCAAGGCTGCATAAAGAGGGACTGTAAAGCGTCCCTTTTTATTATTGCCAAGAGCAGAACAGGAGAGAATAAGCTATGAGTAATTCCGAATACGTGCTGGAAGCCGTAAATCTTACGAAAACCTTTCCTGGTGTAAAAGCACTGGATCAGGTTTCCTTAAGAGTCCGTCCCGGAACTGTGCATGCACTGATGGGAGAAAACGGAGCTGGCAAATCTACGCTGATGAAATGTATTTATGGAATCTATTCCCCGGATGAGGGAAATATTTCCATAAATGGAAAGCAGGTAAGTATTACCAGCCCAAGAAACGCCATGGATCAGGGAATTGCAATGATCCACCAGGAACTGCATCCTGTAAGACCGCAGACAGTGGCAGAAAATATTTTCCTTGGCAGGATCCCTTACAAAAATGTGGCAGGGGTACGTTGGGTAGATAAAGAAAGACTGATAAAAGAAACGGAAGAAGTATTTAAGAAACTGGGACTGGACATCAATCCAAAGCAGAAAGTTGCAGAGCTTTCCACATCCTACTGTCAGCTGATCGAGATTGCACGTTCTGTATCCATTGGTGCAAAGATCGTTATTATGGATGAACCTACATCCTCTCTTACAGAGACTGAAACAGCGATTTTGTTCCGTATTATCGATCAGCTAAAAAACGAAAACGTAGCAATTATTTATATTTCCCATAAAATTGATGAAATCCTTCAGATTTCAGATGACATCACAATTATGCGTGATGGACAAAATGTTGGTACATGGCCTGCAAGTGAAATGACAACAGATACTATTGTAAATAAAATGGTTGGACGTGAGATGACAGATCGTTTTCCACCGAAAAAGCATACACCAGGAGCAGAGTATCTGAAAGTTGAAAACTTTACAAGCACAAATCCTCACTCCTTTAAGGATGTAAGCTTTTCTGTAAAGAAAGGTGAGATTTTCGGAATCGGCGGACTTGTAGGTTCCCAGCGAAGCGAGCTGATGGAGGCTTTATTTGGATTACATGGAATTTCTTCCGGAAAGATTACTATTGAGGGAAAAGAAATCCACAACAGACAGCCCATCGATGCCATTAAAAACGGTATGGCACTGCTTACAGAGGATCGAAGAAAAACAGGTATTATCGGACCTGGATCCATTACAGATAATACTCTTGTTGTAGAGCAGAATGTAAATCCAAAACGGTATCACAAAGCAGGGCTTCCTTTTATTGATAAGGCAAAGAGAAACCAGGATGCACAGAAATATGTAGATATGCTTTCTACAAAAACTCCAAGCCTGAAAACTGCCATCAAAACCCTTTCCGGTGGTAATCAGCAGAAAGTACTTCTTGGACGCTGGCTTTTAAGTGAGCCGGATATCCTGATCCTGGATGAGCCTACACGAGGAATTGACGTAGGAGCAAAATATGAAATTTATGAATTAATGGAAGAAATGGCACAAAAGGGCAAATGTGTAATTATGATCAGTTCAGAGATGCCGGAACTTATGGGTATGTCTGATCGGATCATGGTAATGTGTGAAGGACATAAGTCCGGTATCCTGGATAAATCTGAAGTAACAGATGAGAAGATCATGTTGCTGGCAAGTACATATGAAGCCAATGGGGAGGATAAGAAATGAAATCAAAAAATATGTCAAAAATCCTGATGGATAATATTCTTTATATCTGTCTGTTACTGATGATCGTGATCATTGCGATAATTTCGCCGTCATTTATTTCCGTTCGTGTATTAAGTGATGTATTGACACAGAGTGCCCCGAAAATGCTTCTTGCTGTGGGTATGCTGGTTGTAATCATTGCCGGTGGTATGGATATGACCGTAGGACGACTTGCAGGTCTTGGTGCCGTTGTATCCGGAACACTTGCGCAGCAGTCCACTTATTACATTAAATTCTGGCCGTCACTGCCGGAAATGCCATTGATCGTACCAATCGTTGCTTCCATTATCATTGGTATTATCTCCGGAGTGATCACAGGTCTTATCATTTCAAAATTAAAGGTACCGGCTTTCCTTGCTGGTCTTGGACTTCAGCTGATCATTTACGGTGGAAACCTGTTGTTCATGAAAAAAGCACCGAACAACTCACAGCCTCTTGCAGGATTTAAAGAATCCTTTACAAAATTTGGTACAGGTTCTGTTGCTGGAGTTAACTATCTGATTATTGTTGCCTTTGTAGTTATGATTGCTGTTTACATTATCCTGAACATGACAACATTAGGTAAAAACATCTATGCTACAGGTGGTAACCGTGAGGCTGCAAAAGTAGCAGGTATCAACGTATTCAAAATCGATATGTTTGTTTATATCTTATCCGGAGCCCTTGCAGCTCTTGCAGGATGTATGCTTGCAGCACGTACCGGAAGTGCCAATGCAACATATGCAGAAGGTTATGAAATGGATGCCATCGCAAGCTGTATCATCGGTGGTGCTTCCTTCACAGGTGGTATTGGTAATGTACCGGGAGCTTTCCTGGGAGTTATTATTTTCAGTGTTATCAGCTATGGTCTTACATTTGTAGGTTTAAGCTCCTACTGGCAGAACATTGCAAAAGGACTTATCATCATCGTAGCAGTTGCACTTGATATGAGAAAATACGGTTCAGACAAATAAAAAAATGTATCAGACTATCCGGGATTCTGCTAGCAGGATACCGGATAGTTGCGTTTGGAAAAAACGTAAAAGACGAAAACGTGATCTGGGTAATTGTCTAAAAGAATGAAAAGTGAGATAATGGACACATTCTAAGGAAATAAAGGAGACTGACTATGCCTGAAAAAAAGAAATCGGTGGCAGGAATACTTACGCTTCTGGTTTTATGCTGCGTGCTTGGAGGCTGTAAGGCAGGTATACCGGTTGCCGGAACAGATATAACCAGGGTGACTGTGATCCTGCCTCATTTCGATGATGGATACTGGATGCTGATTGAAGAAGGAATCGAACAATCCGGGGAGAAACTGAAGAAGAGCTGCGGGATGGATATCAAAATACTCAAGCCTCAGCTGAACTACAATATTCCTCAGATGGTGGAGCTTTTGAAGCAGCAGATTGCGGCTAAGGTAGATGTGCTGGTGGTACAGGGAAATGAGGATGAAGAATACATTGATACATTAAAAGAGGCGTGGAGTGAGGGAATTCAGATTATCTGTGTGGATACAGATATTAAAAGTTTTCCGGAGCATCTGTATATCGGAACAGATAATTATGAAGCAGGGAAAATGCTGGGAGAAGAACTGATAAACGTAACAGATGGAGAAGCCAATGTTGCGTTGATTTCCGGTGAACCGGGATTTTCCAATCTGGAGGAAAGACTGGAAGGACTTCAGGACGCGGTCAAGGATTATCCCAAAATCCATCTTGGGGATGTACAGTATGACAATTATGACGGGCTTACAGTTATGAAAATGTACTACCAGAATACAGAAGGCGCAGATACCATTGTCTTTTTGGAGGGAACGGGAGGAGTGACAATCAGTTCCCAGCTTAAACAGAGGGACGATCAGTACGAACATATTCTTGGATTTGATGCTTTTTACGGTGTAATAAGCGGGGCGATAGATGGAATTATCAAACAGGATACCAATATGATGGGAGAACAGGTAGTAGAAGAAATTGCAAATTTTATCCGGAATGGAGAATACAGCTCAGAAACGGTTTATACAGATACACAGTGGCTGACAGTGGAAAATTACCACAGCATTCTTTCCGATGCAGAACTAGAATATGCCCAAAAATGGAACAGCGGAGGAAGAACACAATGAAAAAGGCGCGTTTCCTTAACTCAGTTGGGAAAAAATATATTGTAGGCTATGTCATCGTAGCAGTTTTTTCAGTAATTCTTCTTATGGTCGCTGTTATATGTAACAACTATGTGTCAGGTCAGTATGACAATGCTATCGGTGAAATGATTTCCATAAACAATCTGGAAAATAGCGTAGAAGTCTTAAATGGCGACATAAACATGGCATACCTGTATCTGTTAGAAGAAGGAACCGAAAATTATGAGCAGGACAGGAAGAGTGCTGAACAGTATTTAAAAATAGTGAAGGAGCTTCAGGAGAAAAGCTTTGTCAGGGAGGTAACAGATGCATACTGTACAGTGGAAAGCTTTCTTGGAAAATCTGATTTTCTGACAGATGCCTTGCGGAGATATTTTGAAAGCGATAAGCAGACGGGATTTGAAAAACTGGAAAACAGCTACAATGAGCTTCAGGAGATTTATTCTTACGTTATCCTTCGTTTTCAGAAAGCATATTCGGTAAAACTGAATAAATTAAGTCAGTTGGAAAACAGGCTGAATGCTCTTCAACGAAATATATTGCGGCTGCAGATCGGTATGATCGTGTGTACTCTTATATGCATTGGTCTGTATCTGACCAGGGTTATTATGGAGGTTTCAAGATCTATTGCAACCATGCAAAAGGGTGTGGAATCCATTCAGGATAATGTGCTAAGTGCAGAGCCCATTCAGATTGAAAGCAATGATGAGTTTGAAGAATTTGCAGCTGCTTTTAACAAAATGACCAGCATTATCCAGAAACAGATGCGGGAAATTGAAGAAAATGCAGATATCAAAGAGCGCCTTGCAGAAATGGAAATCAAAAATCTGAAAATGTTCAGTGAATTGCAAAGAAGTCATCTGGACTTTCTGCAGTCCAGGGTAAATCCTCATTTTTTGTTTAATACTTTAAATATGATTTCTTCCCTTGCAAGGATCGAGAATGCAGATCAGTGTGCAGAACTTATGGAAACGACAGCAGCCTTTTTACGGTATAATCTGGATAATATCAGCAAAACCGTTCCATTGGAAAAAGAAGTGGAAAATTTGAAAGACTATGTGGCGATTCAGGAATGCCGTTATGGTGGTCGATACCAGTACACCTTTGAAATTGATGAGCGGTGCCTGGATTATAAAATGCCCTGTATGATCCTTCAGCCAATGGTGGAAAATGCCATTCAGCATGGGATTGCTATGATGCTTGAGAACGGCCATGTATGGATCAGGATATATCCACAGGGGAACTGCGTATGTCTGGAGGTACAGGATAACGGTGTGGGAATGACTGAGGAACAGATCAGAAGTATCTATGAAGATTTTCAGGAAAATAAATCCTCCGGCAATCATATCGGTATCCGGAATATTTACCGCAGATTAAGTCTGTATTATCATAATGACCTGAAATTTGAATTTTATAATATGGATCCGGGGTTGAAAATATTTATTTCTCTACCAGGAGGTGATGATGACAATGAAATATACAATGGTAATCGCTGATGATGAGCCGGTGGTTTTGAAAAGTACAGAGCTTTTTCTGAAAAAAGAATTTCCGGATATCGAAATTGTAGGAATGGCAGAAAACGGGATTAAACTGAAAGAAATGCTGGAAGCCTATAAACCGGATATGGCAATTGTGGATATCCGCATGCCGGGACTTTCGGGAATTGAGGTCATTGAACTGTTACAGCACAAAAAATGTTCCACTCATTTTATTATCAGTACAGCATACAGTGATTTTGGTTACATAAAAAAGGCGCTTGATCTGAAAACAGACGGTTATCTTGTAAAGCCTTCCAAACGGGAAGAAAAACTGGAAGTGATCGGGAAGCTTTGCAGGACTGTGGAAGAGGAGAAAAAGATAAATCTGCGCCAGGATGGAATTGAATCTGCCTTGGGAGTGGTGAATTCCGTACTTGGCAGTGAGATTCTTATGTCGGTATTTTCTGATAACTGCGACAATAAGGAATTTGATGCATACTGCAATATCAACAATATTCAATTTTTCGGCGGCTGTATTGCTACATTTCTTCCCCAGACCAAAACAGACCTCAGCAAAAAGGAATTAAATAATGAACTGGAGAAATGCCTGACTGGTTTCTGTGATTTTCTTGCAACCATTACCTCAAAGGGAATTGTGGTGATGTTTTTTGTCCAGGAGGAAGTGGAAAAGGAAAAAAGAAGGGAATGGAGCAATGATCTTGCATCCCTTGTGGCAGAGTGCCTGAAGGAAAGGACAAAAGTAGAGTACCTTTATGGAACTGGAAATGTGTATGACTCTTTTGAAAAAATGTCAGATTCCTACAGGGACAGTGTTCAAATGCTGCAGATCAACTGCAGGGAAGAAGGAAGCATTCCTAAAGAGAGTTCAGATAAAATACAGGATTATGTGGATGAGACCAAACGTTATATTGACATCTGGTTTCGGAAGGATATTTCCCTTATGGACTGTGCCCAGAATGTGGGAATCAGCTCCTACTATTTAAGCCATATTTTCCGGGAAAGAACGGGAACGACTTTTGTGGAATATCTGTCAGGTGTGCGTATGCAGGAGGCAAAAAGGCTTTGTATCCAGACGGATCTGACACTAAATGAAATATCCGAGAAATGCGGATATGTAAATTTGACTTATTTTTGCAAGGTATTTAAAAGGATTACAGGAATGACAATCAGTGAATATCGGAAAAGTCAGGAAGAGTAGAAATAGTATGAACGTGAAAACTCGTGTAAAAGCATATTTTTACATAGATTGCCAATATACTTTAGAGCAGAAAGGATGAAAAACTATGTCACAGGCAAGCGATACAATGAGAAGAGAATGGAAGATCAATGATGCAAAAAGAGATGCAGGGCTGACAACACCGGATGATATCCAGCGTTTTGATGATATTCAGTATGGCCCGGATCCGGTGGAAAACAAACTGGATGTATACCGTCCAAAGAATGCACAGGGAAAAATCCCGGTTATCGTGAGTGTACATGGCGGTGGATGGGTATACGGTGATAAAGAGCTGTATCAGTTTTATGGGATGACTCTTGCACAGCGTGGTTTTGCAGTTGTGAATTTCACCTACCGTTTAGCACCGGAAGTAAAATTCCCGGCACCTCTTGAGGATACCAATAATGTGATCAACTGGATGTATGAGAACCAGGAAGAATATGGCCTTGATATGAACCACGTATTTATGGTAGGCGATTCTGCAGGCGGACATCTCTGTGGCCTTTACAGCGCCATCTGCACGAACCCGGAGTATGCTGTCAATTATACGTTCAAAGTGCCAGATGGATTTGTTCCCCAGGCAGTAGCCCTGAACTGTGGCGCTTACAATCCCTTCAGTAAGGAAGGTGTTCTTGGAGGCGAGCAGGATCAGGAGCTTATGGAGGATTTCCTTCCGGAAAAAGGTTCTGCAAAGGAACGTGCCCTTGTCAATGTAACGGATCATGTAACAGAAAATTTTCCACCGGTTTATCTGATGACCTGTGTAGGAGATTTCTGCCGTCCACAGGCACCCCTTCTGGAGGCTGCATTAAAGAAAAATGGGGTTTACTATGAGTTCAAGACTTATGGAACAGAGGAAAATCCACTGTATCATGTATTCCATGTGACCATTCAGGAGCCGGAAGGACAGAAATGCAATGATGAGGAATGTGATTTCTTCAGAAGAATGATGAAAAATAACTAATAAACAGATATAAAGATGTGAAAAAATACGCTTCCAAAAAGAATCTGAGATTTATGACAAGATCCTTTTGGGAGTGTTTTGCAGTGTGGGGAGATGAAATAAAATAATTCATACGTCCTTTTTATGCAGGTCTTCTTTGATCTGGGTGGTGGATGTTACATATCGGGGCAGACTGTGTGCACATTGGGGGGCATGGGGGTCAGACCCGTGCGCCCAGTAAAGGGCACTTCACCGAGCAGGCGGAAATCCTGCACGAAAAGAGAATAACCACCTCATTCGTTAGTGAGTCTTGCATGGCTCTGGGTAACTGGAATCATGAAGCGTAGACAGCGAGGTAACAGGGTGAGTATTGAGCACTAAAATCCCTTAATCTAGGAAGCTGACCAAGTGGGTCTCTGGGAAGGCAACATGTGGGTTTATCGCTATGGTGAGATTTCACACATTCCTACGGTGTCATAGACCTCATCATGTTATACACTGGTGAAGTTGTCAACTGAGGGAGAACCTGTTGTTTCCTGTGTAAGTATAACATGGGTATGTCTAACAACTGAAAAGGGAGAAAGGCAAAAGAATGACAGGTAGTCGGATGCCCGCATAGTACCAATGAAGCTATGAACAAAATAAATAGTGGAGGGAAGGCGAAAAGATGCTGTTCCTCACAGCATTGGCATACGGAATCATATCGAAAAGGAAACATTATCTGCACACAGAGGTAGAAGAATAATGGAAACGAAACTGGAGAGAATATCACAGCTATCAGAAGAAAATCCAAACATGGTATTTACATCTATTGGACACCTGATCAATAAAGAAATGCTGAAAAAGTGTCATGAAACGATGCAGAAGGATAAGGCGACAGGAATAGATGGGATAACAAAAGAAGAATACGGGAAACACCTGGAAGAAAATATAGAGAAACTTGTAGAAAGACTTAAGAATCGTTCCTACAAACCCAAGCCTGCCAGAAGGGTGGAAATACCTAAACCAAATGGGAAAACCCGTCCATTGAGTATACATTGTTACGAAGATAAACTTGTGCAGGAGGCTCTGCACAGAATCCTGGAGGCAGTATATGAGCCACACTTCTATGATGAAATGATGGGATTCCGCCCAAACCGTAGCTGTCATAAGGCGCTCAAACTCCTAAACACAATGATAGAGAACAATAATACGAACTATATATTGGATGCGGATATAAAAGGATTCTTTGACAATCTGGACCATGAATGGATAATCAAATTTGTAGAATCAAGGATAAAAGATGCTAATATAACCAGACTGATGCGGCGTATGCTGAGAGCAGGAATCATGAAGGACTATAACTATGAAGTAGAAGAAAGCGGTTCTGGACAGGGGAGTGTATGCTCACCAATAATCGCAAATATCTACATGCATTATGTTCTGTTATGGTGGTTCAAGGAAAAGATACAGCCGTTGCTGAAGGGATTTAGTGGAGCGGTAGTCTATGCAGATGATTGTGCGCCACGAAGGCGAGGACTTGTGGCATGAAGCCAAACAAGTATAGCCATGCTGTGTGAATGATGATGGCAGGCCCATCGGAACCGCCA
>NZ_JBQHWC010000009.1:0-114351 GCF_052064155.1 Blautia sp. HCP3S3_C12
GAAGCTTCAATAAAAGGTTTCCCGTTCGACTTGCATGTGTTAAGCACGCCGCCAGCGTTCATCCTGAGCCAGGATCAAACTCTCTGATAAAGTGTTTGATTACTCAAGACAACCAACTAGCTATCTCTCGTTTTACTGTTTTTGGTTTATTCAACCGTTCTCAAATAATGAAGTTCGTTTCTTACGAACCGAACCGCATTCGCATCTTTCGATGCTCATGTGTAAAGAATTTTCGAGAATCGTATGTGTTTCACTGTTTAGTTATCAAGGTTGTCTGTCTTTTTGACAGCTTGTTCACTTTATCATATCTGTTTTACTTTGTCAAGCACTTTTTTCAAGTTTTTTCAAAGTTTTTCAACTCTTTCATTTTCTCAAAAAGTTGTCCAGATACATAACTGTCAGCTCTGTTCAAGCGACTTGATTACTTTAACACAAAGGTTTTAAGTTGTCAAGCACTTTTTTTAATTTCTTTTTTCTTTCAGAAATCTATTATAATTGTCCCTATCTAAGAAACAATTATTTCCGACAGCTCAACTAATATAACACTCCTATCCGCCACTGTCAACCCCCTTTTTAACTTTTTTTATTTTTTATTTCCAATCACTATTCTTCCTTCCACAGACAAAAAAATCCGCTCCGCCCCCTCCCCATACCAGCCACCAATCTACACCCCCTCCCGCCGCCAGCCACCAGCCCCGAAAGGACAGCAGGTGGGGAGGCTCGTGCAGGGAGCGTAGCAACTCTTGGGCCCGGGAGATCAGCGTTGCGAACAAATAGCCGCACTGTCTGAGCGAAGCGAGTTTGCGCCATTTGCGAGCGCCTTTAGCTGATCTCCCGGGCCTTAGAGTTCCTAGCTCCCGAAACCAGTCTCCCCACCCGCTGTCCTTTCGGGACGTCCGGCGTCCGGCCTCCGGCACCCCCATCTCTACTTCACATAAAACCCACTTTCCACCTCCACCTCCATTTCCTTTATCTCAACATCTTCAATCCAGATAAACCTCTGCTCCCTCAACATCTGCACCATTTTATCCAGACTCTCTTCCGTACCCTGGGCTTCCATCTCCACACGTTCATCCCAGTTATTCCGTACCCATCCGGTAATCCCCAGAGAGCCGGCAATATAATACGCCCTATAACGAAAACCAACTCCCTGCACTCTCCCGGAAAACCAATAATGCCTCCTGATCATCATACCCGAATCACAAATCCAGCTTTTCTGGCCTTAGCCTCCGGATATTCTCCACTTCTATATCCCAGAACACAATGTCCAATACCTACATAAGATTCCGGTACTCCCCACTGAGCCTTCAGCGCTTTCCCTTCCGGAGAATCAAATACCTCCCGCGCACGATGAATCCAGCAGGAATCAACTCCAAGAGCATGGGCCGCATTCATAAGATTTCCCATCACAAGACTTCCGTTTTCCACACAGGTTCCCATTTCACTGTCAGCAAACACAATGATCACTGTCGGCGCACCATAAAATGGATCTGCCCCACTTCCCATCACATCAGCATTCATTTGAGACAACTTTGCCACAAGCTCCGCATTCTGTGTAACAACCATCATGGTTCCCTGCATTCCCATTCCGCTGGGTGCATATTCTCCCGCTTCCAGAATCTGATCCAGAATTTCAGCAGGAACCAGATCCTTTTTATATCCACGAATACTTCTACGTTCCAGCAGAGTTTTTATTGTTTCATTCATCATAGTCTCAGCCTCCCATATTTTTTTAATATTATATCTCCAAGTATCCGGTACCCGCAACACCAAATTCCTTCTATGTAATGTAATCTATGTAATGTAATGAGAGAAATCCTTTACTGTTTTTTCAGCCAGTAAAAACCATAGGCCGGAACATTTACCCCTGCCGCTTCCATAACTTTACCTGAAATCAAATCTTTGTACATACCATCCCGCTCATTGATCCATGCGGTCTTATCATACTCACTAAAATTAAACAACCCATATATCTTATCGCCATCATAATAGCGTCCAATGCACAAAATACTGTTATCCCAGGTTTCTACTGTCCAGGTATCCGCATTTGTCATAAAAGCCTTTTCCGTTTTGCGGATTTTTTCCAGCTTATCCAGCTGTCTGAAAATCTGTCCTTCCACAGTTCTGGGGCTGTCACATTTTGCTGCACGTTCCCAACGCATGGCACCTCTGTGGATATACCTGGAATCCGGAGCCTTGTCCGGATCCTTTTTGTAGGAATAATCATTTACCTGCCCAATTTCATCTCCGCTGTAAAGAACAGGAATTCCCGATTGCATGAACATATAAGCATGAAGCATCACGTCCAGCTGGATTGCCTTCTTCATCCCTGCCCTGTCATGCTCAAAGCCAGCCTTCTCAATCCCGCACATAGATGCTGTTGTTCCACAGAATCTGGCATCTCCGGTAACCGGGTCCTCATTATAGAGCACTCCACGACTGTTGCTGTTTCCGGCATAACCCTGAAAATAATCATTCAGATACTTCTTGTGGGAACGTTCTTCTATTCCTTCCTGCTGAAGAGTTGCATAGTCCAGCCCCCAGCCAATATCATCATGGCACCGCAGATAATTGAGAAATACATAATCCTTGGGAAGTCCATTGACAATATCCAGCTGTTTTTTCAAAAGGCTCACATCCCTGGTTGCAACTGTATGCCAGGTTGTTGCCATTGTAGTTACATTATAAAGCATATGACACTCCGGCTTTTCCACAGTTCCGAAATAAGGCACCACCTTTTCCGGCTCCATCACCACTTCTCCCAGGAGAAGGATGCCCGGGCATACAATCTCACTGATCAGTCTCATCATACGCACAATCGTATGTACCTGGGGCAGATTACGGCAGGAAGTATTCAGTTCCTTCCAGATATAAGGAACTGCATCAATACGCATAATATCAATTCCTTTATTTGCAAGGAAAAGGAAATTATACATCATTTCATTGAATACCCGGGGATTTTTGTAATTCAGATCCCACTGATAAGGATAAAACGTAGTCATTACATAATGGCCGATTTCCGGAAGCCAGGTAAAATTTCCAGGTGCAGTGGTAGGAAATACCTGCGGCACTGTTTTCTCATAGAGAGAAGGAAGATAGGGATTGTCAAAGAAAAAGTATCTGCTCATATACTCTCCGTCCCCCTGGCGGGCCTTTTTTGCCCATTCATGATCCTCAGAGGTATGGTTCATAACAAAATCCATGCACACACTGATTCCTTTTTTATGGCAGGCGCCTGTCAGCTCTTCCAGATCCTCCATAGTGCCGAGATTCTCCTGTACCTTGCGGAAATCTGCCACTGCATAGCCACCATCCGAGCGGCCTTTCACAGTCTCCAGGAATGGCATAAGATGAATATAATTTACATTATTCTTTTCCAGATAATCCAGTTTGCTTTCAACACCTTTCATATTTCCGGCAAAATTATCAATGTAAAACATCATTCCCAGCATGTCATTTTTCTTATACCACTGCGGATCTTTTTCTCTTTCCTGATCAAGTTCCTTCAGTGCTTCTGCACGGTTCTGATAGAAGCTCTTCATCTGGTCACATAATTCCGCAAACATCGAAGTATTTCCATAAAGCTCCATATATAACCAGCGCAGCTCTTCTACTTTTTTCTCCAGTCTGACATCATACAGACTTTCCATACCTGTGTTTTTTTTCATTTTTTCCCTTTTAATTGCCATATACGGCCTCCTGTCTTTTATATATACATTTCCTTCTTAGTAACATTTCCAAAATTCATTCCTGATTTCCTGGGCAATGAAATTTTAGTTTGTAATTCTCCTGGTAGAACTTCGCCTTACAATCTGATATGGAAAATAACACCATTCATTCACGCACGCTTCTCCCTTTTCCTCAAAAAGAGCCTTATAAAAAACCTCTCCCTGATCTAGCATTCTTACTGTTGTCAACGGAGGATCATAGATATCAGAAATAGAATCATCAAATCCTGCCACAGAAATATCATCCGGTACCTTTAATTTATGGGCTTTCAGACACCGAATCACACCTGCGGCAATAATATCAGAGCCAGTCACCACTGCTGTCGGAAGCTCCAAACTGTTTTCATAAATCTGATTCATCCCTTTTTCTCCGAACTCTGTAGAAAACTCTCCCTGATATATATCCGAATCCTGTACCTGCAGATCAGCCTCCCTCATTCCATCCAGAAAACCTCTTAGTCTCAGTGTTCCATTTGTATAATCCTCAGAGCTTCCGCCAACATATGCAATATGTTTATGTCCTTCGCTGATCAAAAACCGGGTCATGTCTTTGGCTGCATGATAGCTGTCTACTGTAACAGCAGGAAACTCACATCTCATATCTTCTGATGGTCCCTGATTTCCCAGCACAACAGGACATTGAAATCTCCTGAGCCTTCCCAGAATTTTCTCATTAAGATGAACTCCCTGAAAAATCAATCCGTCAATATTTCGTTCCAGCATATTATCCATCAGAAGAAGGGCCTTATCCTGGTCAAAATCATAATCGCAGACAATCATCACTTTATCGTGCTTCATACATACATCACTGATCTGCTTCAGATGAAGAGCTGTGATCGGATTTCGTACATCTGCTTCCAGAACAGCTACCAGTCCGGTGTTTCTGGTAACCAGACTGCGGGCTGCAGCATTGGGACGAAAATGAAATTTCTCAATACTGGCCATAACCCGCCCCTTTAATTTAGGACTTACAGATTTAGATCCATTCACAACACGAGATACCGTAGATACAGATACCCCTGCATCAGCTGCTATATCCTTAATTGTTACATCCATTTTCTTCCTTGTCCTTTCTGTCTTGGTCAAGCGGATATTCCCAATCCGCTTCGCCATTTGCCATAACCAAATAACTGCTTATTGCTCTTCGCAATTGAAGCAGGGGACTTACTTAATTCAGTTAAAGCAGGTCTTTATGGTAACGTTTTCCCACATAATCATCCGCTTTTCCAACATTCGTAAAATTTTTCAAGGAGTTTTTTCCGCATATAAGAAAACGTTTTCCCATCTATTTCCAATATAACATCGTACCTGAAATTTTTCAACTATTTTATTTTCCGTTTTAGTAATTATACGTTGCAATTTTTGTGTTTTGTTTGTGTTTTGTTATACTTCTTCCTTGCCCCCAAGTTAAATCTGTTTTATAATAAATATTATACTGTCAGGTGAGAAACGGAAAAAATATCCCCTGATCATACATTACAATCAAACAGCAAATGAGGTATCTCCTTTTATGAATAAAAAAGAAATTTCCGAGATTAAGAAACAGTTTACTCCGGAAAACTGTTCTATCACCCGTATCTGCGGCTGTTACGTAGATGGGGAAAAAAACAAGAAAACAGAATTAAAAGAAGCCTTTCTTTCTCTCTCTGAGGAGGAAATGTTTAAATATTTTGAAATTTTCCGCAAATCTCTGTCCGGTACAGTGGGTAAAAATCTTATGAACATGGAATTCCCTCTGGACCAGGAGGCTGAGGGAGGCACCCAGCATTTTCTTATGAGACTGCGAAGCAGCAAGCTGACTGACGATGAGCTTGTTGAAAACTTCTATGACCGGATTATTGAAAACTATGATTATCCGGAAAACTACTATATTATATTGATCCACGGAGTCTACGATATTCCCGGTAAATCCTCTGATGGTGCAGAGATGTTCGATGCATCTGATGAGATTTATGATCACATTATGTGCTGTATCTGCCCTGTAAAGCTTTCCAAAGCAGGGCTCTGTTATAACGCAGAGACTAACAGCATTCAGGACCGTATCCGTGACTGGATCGTAGAAATGCCTGAAGTAGCTTTCCTTTTCCCACAGTTTAATGACCGCAGCACAGATATCCACGGTGTTCTTTATTATAGTAAGAATACCAATGAGCTTCGAGATATCTTTATTGACGAGCTGCTGGGATGCACCGCCCCTCTTTCTGCCGGCGGACAAAAGGACTCCTTTAATGCTCTGGTAGAAGAAACCCTGGGAGATGACTGCAACTATGATACAGTTATGAATATTCACGAAAAGCTGAATGAGCTGATCGAATCCCAGAAGGATGAGCCTGAACCTGTAGTCCTTACCAAATCTGAAGTCAAACGACTTTTTGAGGATTGCGGTGTAGAGGATGAGAAGCTCCAGTCCTTTGATGAACAATATGAAATCAATGCCGGAGAAAAATCCTCTCTGGTAGCCTCAAACATCACCAACACCCGACGTTTTGAGATCAAAACACCTGATGTGGTAGTACATGTGGATCCTGAACGTGCCGCCCTTGTGGAAACAAAGCTTATTGACGGTGTAAAATGTCTGGTCATCCCTATGGAAGGTGACGTAGAGCTCAATGGCATCCGTATACACACCGGAGAGAAATCTGTCTCAGATGAGGAGGATTCTCTGGATGAATAAAGATAAAAAGCTTTTATTTTTTGACATCGACGGCACGCTGCTCACCGCTTATCCCTGGACAATCCCAGACAGTACACAGCAGGCATTAAAGGCTGCACGTAAAAATGGTCATCTGCTTTTCATTAATTCCGGGCGTACCTACACCATGCTTCCGGATATGATCCGGGAAATGAATTTTGACGGATATGTATGTGGCTGCGGAAGCCAGATCTATCTCCACGATAAGCTTCTGCTTTCCAGCTCTATTCCCAACCCGTTATGCAGGGAAATTGTGGAAAGGCTTCGGAAAAGCAGGCTTCCCGCCTGCTTTGAAAGACCGGATAAAATTTTGTATGACAGTTCTTCCTGTGATTTGCCGGATGCTATACAAAAGCTGAAAAAGGTAACTGTTACAGAGGACATTTCTCTGTACACTACCCAGAAATATGAGAACTTCACATTTGATAAATTCCTGGTATTTCCTACTGCTGAATCTGACAGGCAGGAATTCCGCAAATTTGCAGATCAGCATTTCACCTGTTTCGTTCACGAAGATGCTGCCTGGGAGCTGGCTCAGAAAAGCCACAGCAAAGCTACAGGTATTCAGTTTCTTGTCGATTACCTTGGGGCTTCCATTGAGAATACCTATGCCTTCGGCGACAGCACCAATGATCTTCCTATGCTTAAATACGCCAAAACCAGCATTGCAATGGGGAACTCAAATCCCCTGATCCTGCCTTACTGTACCTATCAGACCACTCCTATAGAAGAGGACGGAATTGCAAATGCTTTAAAACATTTTCATCTTATATAAATTTTCAGTAAAGGATTTTGTATGAATACAAAAAAAACTCAGGAGAATCTGCCAGAATCAATCCCTGTCTACTATTCCCTGATTCTGACCAGATCCTACAATATTTATATCGCCTATTTTGCTATCTTTATCATCTGCCTGGTGCAAATGGGATATGTCAAAAACAGTATTCCCGTATTAGTTTGGATAGCAGCCTCCTGTATAGCCAGGAAAAAAGTTAACACCATTCCTATCCGATGGAATCTTCTGTTTTATGTATGCATTTCCGTAGGATGGATTACTTATTTCATTTACTGCTATGGATGGAATTGTGGTGGAATCAATTTTATGATGCCGTTATTGCTGGTTTCCATGTTTTCCATCTATGACCGGCTGTTCAATAAAATTATTTTTACCATTTTCCTGTTTTTCCTGCGAATGGCTTTATTTTTCAACTGTCAGCTCAATGCCCCTGTATATTCTCTGAATGATGAGCAAATGCTGATCATGCAGATTGTGAACACTGTACTTTCCTTTATTATTATGGTATTAGTCTGCATTACCTTCAGTTCTAATCTTCAGAAAGCAGAGAAACATCTCTTTCTCTACAACATGGAGCTGCAGCAGCAGGCAGCCACAGATCCTCTTACCACATTGTATAACCGCAGACGTATGGAGGAAATCCTGAAAAATCATATTACAGCAAATCCATCCGAAAATTTCAGTATTGCCATCGGAGACATTGATTTCTTCAAAAAGGTCAACGATACCTATGGTCATAACTGCGGAGACCAGGTCCTCACTGATCTGGCAAAGCTTTTCAAGGAAAAAACCCTGGGACTGGGACATGTGTGCAGATGGGGCGGTGAAGAATTTCTCTTTTTCTTTCCCGGACTCAATCTGGATGAAGCCAGCACACTGATGGATAATATCCGATTAGCAGTCTCTGATCTGACGATCGTTTATAAGGATGTCTCCCTTCATGTAACTATGACCTTTGGTCTGGAGGAATACGATTATAACTCCAGTCCTTCAGAAATGGTCAAGCATGCAGATGACAAACTATATTATGGCAAGACTCACGGCAGGGATACTGTGATTTTCTGATACTGCCCAAAATGAAAACCGGCTATATCAATCCAACGAATTGATATAGCCGGCTTTCATTTTATCTCATTTTTATTCTGCTGCTTCTGTTGCCGCAGGAGTTTCTGTTACCTCTTCTTCTGCTGCAGGTGTTTCTGTTGCTTCTTCCTCTGCCTCAGGTGTCTCTGTTACCTCTTCTTCTGCTGCAGGTGTCTCTGTTGCTTCTTCCTCTACCTCAGGTGTGGTTGTTGCTTCCTCAGTTACCTCAGGTGTTGGAGTAGGTGTAGGTGCTGTGAAGGTATGCTTATCTGTAATCTTCAGAGTTTTAAGAACCTTCTTGTTCACATCGGTCTTTGCACTGTCCAGCCAATCACTTGTAATATCGGAATAGTAGGTGCTCTCCTTGGAGTTCTTCAGAGATTCTCTCTTGGATGCGGTTGCATCATCATCATGAACCTTATCCAGTCTTACTACATAATATCCTGTATCTGTCTCAATAATATCAGAAGCAACCTCTCCATCCTTCAGACCACGGAGTACTTTCAGAACCTCATCCGGATATGCGGTAGAACTGTAATCCTCATCCTCGCTATCCTCATCACTCTCTTTGGTTGTAAAATTGCCCTCTACTGCAGAATAACTGTCATCCACGCTCTTAGCAATTTCACTCATATCAGCAGTAGGATCTTCTTTCATCTTGTCCAGAATCTCCTGAGCCTGTTTCTTTTTTTCCTCTTTCTGCTCATCAGTCACATCATCACCACTGGTAGAAATGCTGACATATGTGAAAGAAGACTGGTTTGCTTCATCATCGGAAACTGTAATATTGCCCTCCGCAACAATAGGATCATAAATCTTCTTCTGAATTGTGAGAAGCTCTAACAGAGTCTTTACCTGATCCTCGGTAACTCCAAGCTCTTTGATGGTATCCTCTCCATTGGAAGCCATGAACTGTGAAGCTGCATCTGCAATGGCTTTTTCCTCATCCTCTGTCACCTCAACCTTATAGTCAGCTGCCTTTTCCTTAAGGATATACATAGTCTCTACAGACTTCAGGCTGCTTTCCACTGCCTGATCTCCGTAAGTCTTTCCGGAATCCTCATCTGCAGTCTGATCCCAGATATTATCAGCACTTCCCATATAGCTCATATACATAGCAGTTGTCTGCTCCTGCTGCTGACGGGCATAAAGGCTTACCACGCCAAGAGGAATCTCAGTTCCGTCTACAGTAGCTACTATTTTTGTTCCGTCTATTGTTTTGCTTCCGCAGCCTGTAAGCATTCCCACTGACATAATGCCTGCCAGAGTCACAGCGGCTGTTCTTTTCATCATTTTTTTCATTTCTTCCTCCATATATTCACAGGAATATTATCCTTCCGTCCTGTGCGCTTATCTCAGTATAATCTTTTTTCAGTCTGAGGGCAAGGCAAATTGTAAAATATCTCATACAATTCACACTTTCATCACGATTTTCCCAAAATCCCAGACATCTTTCTTTCTGTCACCTCTCCGATCATTCTGCCAGCTTCTCCAGCTCTCCTGCAAACTCTGTAAGCGCCTGGATCAGAGGATCCCTGAGATTCAGAATAAACTTAGGTTCCTGGTCATTTTTAAACTGCAGGCTCCGTCCATACTTTTGCATCAGCAGAGGAATTCCCGCAGGATTCAGCTTTGCCCTTTCATATAGAGTAATACGCACCTCTTTCCCCAGCTGTTTGATTTCCGTCACATAACCCCTGTGGGCAATGGATTTTAATCTGGCTACAGCCAACAGATTCAGCACAGCCTTTCCCGGCTCTCCGAACCGGTCCAGAAGCTCTTCCAGCATATCATCATAGTCCTGCTGATTTTCAATTCCCGCAATCCGTTTATAAATATCCAGCTTCTGAAACTCATTTCCAATATAAGTATCCGGAATATAAGCATCTACATTCAGGTCAATGGATGTGTCAAAATCTTCCATTGTATGGATTCCTTTGGCTTCTTTTACCGCTTCACTGAGCATCTTACAATACAGATCATATCCGACTGCATTCATATGCCCATGCTGCTGGGCTCCCAGAAGATTTCCTGCACCGCGAAGCTCCAGATCCCTCATGGCAATCTTGAAGCCGCTTCCCAGATCTGTGTATTCACGGATTGCAGCCAGTCTCTTCTCTGCAGTCTCCTTCAGCATCATATTCTTTCGGTACATCAAAAATGCGTAAGCCGTGCGGTTGGACCGTCCGATTCTGCCTCGCAGCTGATAAAGCTGGGAAAGTCCATATCTGTCCGAATCATGGATGATCATGGTATTAACATTGGAAATATCCAGCCCTGTCTCAATGATGGTAGTGGAAACCAGCACATCAATATCTCCATTTACAAAACCGTACATAACGTTTTCCAGTTCCCGCTCGCTCATCTGCCCGTGGGCAAAATCCACTCTTGCCTCAGGCACCAGCTTTGCAATACGCAATGCCACATCTGCAATATCCGTTACCCGATTATAAACATAATACACCTGCCCGCCTCTGCGAAGCTCCCGGTTAATGGCTTCCCGTACAGTCTCTTCATCATACTCCATTACATAAGTCTGGATAGGCATTCTGTCCATAGGCGGCTCCTCCAGCACGCTCATATCTCTGATCCCGATCAGACTCATATGAAGGGTTCTGGGAATCGGTGTGGCAGTAAGAGTAAGTACATCCACATCTTTTTTCAGCTGCTTTATCCTCTCCTTGTGAGTGACCCCAAAACGCTGCTCCTCATCTACGATCAGAAGACCCAGATTTTTGAATTTCACATCCTTGGACAGGATCCTGTGGGTTCCGATCACCACATCCACCTGTCCTTTTTTCAGATCTTCAATTGCCTTTTTCTGCTGGGCAGGCGTGCGGAAACGGCAGAGCAGCTCCACACGTACCGGAAATTCCTTCATTCGCTGGACAAAAGTATTATAAATCTGCTGAGCCAGAATGGTGGTAGGTGCCAGATATGCCACCTGTCTGCTCTCCTGTACCTCCTTGAAGGCTACCCGGAGCGCTACCTCTGTTTTTCCATATCCCACATCTCCACAGATCAGCCGGTCCATGATCCTGGTGCTCTCCATATCTCTTTTGGCATCCTCAATGGCAGCAAGCTGATCCTCTGTTTCCTCATAGGGGAACATCTCCTCAAACTCTCTCTGCCACACAGTATCCGGACCACACACATACCCTTCCTTCTCCTGACGAGCTGCATATAACTCTACCAGTTCCTTTGCGATATTTTTTACAGCACCCCGAACCTTGCTTTTTGTCTTGTTCCATTCAGAAGTTCCCAGCTTGTTCAGCTTAGGCGTATTCGAAGCATCCCCACCGGAATATTTTTGAAGAGAATCCAGCTGGGTAGCCAGAATATAGAGATTACTTCCTCCCTGATACTCGATCTTGATATAATCTCTGACCACCCGGTCAACCTCAACCTTCTCAATGCCCCGGTAAATACCCAGACCATGTCTTTCATGAACCACAAAATCTCCAACGGAAAGTTCTGCAAAATCCTGAATGCGCTTTCCATTATAATTCTTTTTCTTTTTTCGCTTTTTCTGCTCACGGCCGAAAATATCAGATTCTGTCATGACCACAAACTTGGTCAGGGGATACTCAAATCCCTTTTTCGCATGACCATAGACCACCATGATCTCTCCCGGCTGAATCTGCCGGTCATAATCCTGACTGTAAAAAGCCGAAAGCTGCTGTTCCTGAAGGTCCTTTGCCAGACGCTCTGCCCTGGTCCTGGAGCCGGAAAGAAGCGCAACCCTGTATCCCTGTCTTTTGTACTGTTCCAGATCCTTTGTCAGAAGCTCAAAGCTGCTGTTATAAGAATTTACAGATTTGGCCTCTATATAAAATTTTTCATTAATCTTCCAGCCAGCCTGTCTGGGCTCCAGTGCACAGAGGGCAATACAATTTCGCCTGTTCAGCTCCTTCTGTACCTTTTCAAAAGAACAAAGCCAGTTTTCCGGAAGATTTTTCTCTCCCTTTTCTGCTCTGTGCAGACGGCTCTGGCTATATTCCTCCTCCACAGCCCGTCCTTTTTCCACAAGACGATTTGGTTCATCCAGAAAAATCACAGATTTCTGGGCAGGAAAATAATCCAGAAAAGAAAGCTGGGCCTTCTCCCCCGGATGCTCCACAGCAGGATAAATTGTGATTTCTTCCAGATTTTCCAGAGAACGCTGGCTCTCTGCGTCAAAGCTGCGGATAGAATCAATCTCATCTCCCCACAGCTCAATTCTCCAGGGATTCTCCTCTGTCAGGCAATAAATATCTACAATACCGCCACGAATGGAAAACTGCCCCGGCATCTCTACCTGTCCTACTCTTTCATAGCCCAGCCATACCAGCCTGGCTTTCAGAGCATCTATATTCACCGTGCTGTCGCTGGTAAAATGCAGAAGCTGTTCCCTTATCTGCTCCAGAGATTCCAGAAAATCCATGCAGCCATCAATACTGGTAACAACAGCCAGTTCCTTTTCCTCCATAAGCGCACGGACCACCTGCATTCTCTGGCGGATCAGCAGATTCCCGTGAATATCTGCCTGAAAGAAAAGCAGATCCCTGGCAGGATATAAATATATCTTTTTATCGTAAAACCGATAATCTTCATAAATTTCCCTGGCACGCCGCTCATCCTCTGCCAGGATCAGACGAAATGGCGCCAGTTGACAAAGGCCATATATTAAATGAGCCTTCTGGGATTCCAGACACCCGGAAACCTGAAGGACTCCTTTATTTTTTTTGCCTTTTTCACAAATTTGTTCAAACTCTGCAAGCCCCTGCAGAGGTGTCAAAAAAGCTTTCATGCCTAATCTCCCGAAACAGTCATAAATTTTTCAGGTTACTTTTACACAACTGCTTTTGCCTTTTTATTGAATTCATTCATGGCAGCATCCGGTCCCTGGGAAATCATGATATCCACAGCCTTCCCTGCTTTTGCAATGGCTTCATCCACAATTTTTCTGTCTTCTGTGGAAAACCTTCCCAGAACATAATCTGCCAGATCCCAGCCCTTGGGCTTGGCACCTACTCCCACCTTGATCCGCAGGAATTTCTCTGTGCCAAGCTGACGGATAATATCCTTGATCCCGTTATGCCCGCCTGCACTTCCCTGCTTGCGGATCCTGAGCTGTCCGGGATCCAGGTCAATATCGTCATAGATTACGATCAGCTCTGTCTCAGGGTCGATCTTGAAATAATTCACCATATCCCTGACCGGACCACCACTTAAATTCATAAAGGACAACGGCTTCATAAGGATCACCTTCTCACCGCCGATCACAGTCTTTCCATACATGGCATTGAATTTCACGCCACCCTGGGGAACCTTATATTCCTCCACCAGATAATCTACTGTATCAAAACCCATATTATGGCGGGTAGCCTCATACTGCCGCCCCGGGTTTCCCAAACCAACTACTAAGTACATATTTTCTCCCTAGTTAAAATATACCATTTCTTCTTTTAAAGGTTCACATTCCTTTACATCTGACGCATAAAGAACAATGCCCTCTCCCTGATATTCTGTACGATTTTCAAAAGCAACCTTCGCAGTTACCTCCACCCAGCTTCCTTCCTTGATATGAGGAGCATAATCACTTCTGCAGATATATCCCAGGAATGTGGTATCATCCGCACAGCAGGTCATAGCTACACGTCCGGGAACAAAAAATTTGCTTCCCATTCCACGTGGCTTCATCACACGTCCCTTAAAACGTACGATTTTTCCCACATAGGTATCTGGATTATCCATGGCATCTACAAACCAGATTCCATAATCCTCAGGGGGAATCTCCACAATAGGTGCATTGATGTCAAAGGGCAGCTCATCCTGGAAAATATCCTCCATTTCCCCTTCTTCATCCTCAAAAATAACCTCTGCACTCTGATTGGCAACCTTGATTCCCCTTCTGTATGCAGGCAGAGGATCTCCCTCTTTACAGCGGTTAAAAATAACCATGTCTGTATTTCTGACCATATCCATAAACAGAGATTTCATATTTGCCATGTACACCTGGTAGGTAGTGGCATCTACACAGGTGATCTCCTGTTCAATCCCCCAGCCTTCCGGCAGTTCCATCTGTTCAAATTTGCTCACAAGCCACATTCCATTGTATTCTATAACCACACGGTCCGGCTGATGGATAATATCCATAGCAGCCAGACGCTGAGGTGTAAGGTCATCCTCTTCCTCGATCACCTCAACTACTGTGTTTGCAAGCTTCAGTTTTTCCTTGTCATATTCCTCTTCTCCCTCTTCACAGAGGATCAACAGAGTTTTTCCATCAATGGAAAAATACTCCTGCTGCAATGTAAAATCCAGGAAAGTGGTCTTTCCGCTTTCCAGGAAACCGGTAATGAGATAAATGGGAACCTTGATATCTTCCATAATATTATTTCCTTTAACCTTTTATTTTTACAACATCACTAAGCAAGTTTAAATAATTCTGCCAGCTTATCCTCTTTTAATTTAGAACCGATCACACAGAGACGTCCTGTATATTCCGGTGCACCCTCACGGATTTCTGTTTCCTCAGGAACCATATCAAAATAGATCCAGGTTCCGTCCTCAGCAGGAAGCATTCCTTTGGCACGGAGGATAATACCATACTCTTCAGATGCAGACAACGCATCCAGCATTTCTTTTAATTCATTCTGGCTGTATTTACGGATAGTCTCACGTCCCCAGCTTGTAAAGACCTCATCTGCATGATGATGGTGATGATCATGGCCGCAGCCGCATTCATGGTCGTGATCGTGATGATGGTGTTCATGCTCCTCATGGTCATGGCCACAGCCACACTCATGGTCGTGATCATGATGATGGTGTTCATGCTCCTCATGGTCATGGCCACAGCCGCATTCGTGGTCGTGATGATGGTGCTCATGCTCCTCATGGTCATGGCCACAGCCACATTCATGGTCGTGATCGTGATGATGATGCTCATGCACATGTCCACATTCCGGGCAAACCTCTTCCTCCATCATCTCATCTGCCAGAGATACCGGTTTCTCCATAACCTCCAGGATCTTCTTACCATCCAGTTTTTCAATAGGAGTGGTAATGATGGCAGCCTTTCCATTGATCTCACGAAGAAGCTCCATTGCCTGCTGCGCTTTTTTCTCATCTACAATATCCGTACGGCTCATAATAACCGCTCCCGCATATTCCACCTGATTATTAAAGAACTCGCCAAAGTTTCTCATATACATCTTGCATTTCTTTGCATCTACCACAGTGGTATAGCTGTTCAGTACAATATCCACATCTCCCTGGACACCCTGTACTGCTTTGATCACATCTGATAATTTGCCTACACCGGATGGCTCGATCAGAATTCTGTCCGGATGATATTTCTCAACAACCTCCTTCAGAGAAGTTCCGAAATCACCAACCAGGGAGCAGCAGATACATCCGGAATTCATTTCACGGATCTGGATTCCCGCCTCTTTCAGGAAACCTCCGTCAATACCGATCTCGCCAAATTCATTTTCAATCAGTACCACCTGCTCATCTGCAAATGCTTCTTTCAGAAGTTTTTTGATCAATGTAGTTTTGCCGGCTCCAAGGAAACCGGAAATAATATCAATTTTTGTAGCCATGATTCATTTTTCTCCTTTTCTTTCTGATTACTGTTTATTGTACCTTAACGCACTTTGACCAGGAAGCAGTCCGCCCCCTGGTTTCCAGCCGTATACGTATACTGTCAGTTACAGTTCCAAAGCTTTTTTACACACTTTGTCCTGTCAAGCGGATATTCGCAATCCGCTTCGCTACTTGCTCATAACCGAATATCTGCTCCGTAGTTTATTCGGTTAAAGAAAGGGGCATGATATCATGCCCCTTAGTATATTCTATGATCAGCCGTTGATCATGAAGCTCATTAATTTATCAATGTCCTCTTTCTCATATGCAACGATCTCAAGCTCCGGAATCTCTCCGCCTGAGAAAATGTTTGCCAGAGATACATACTGGGATAACTTAGATTTCAGGTTCAGTCTGTCGCCTTCGCCTGTTACTAATTCCACCTTACCATCACAGCTGTCTACTACTTCAAAAAATTTATCAATGTCTTTAATATTAGATACCTTCATGTTTTTCTCCTTTCAACATGTACAAACTTAATCAACTCTTCTTGTTCGCGCTCATTATATCGCACTCAGAAAGAAAAAGCAATTATTTATTTTGCACGAATTTTTAACGCTTTACCATGTTTAATAGGTAAATACTGCAACTCCGTAAGCAGGAAGCGGATATGCAAAGGAAAACGGTCTGTTATCGCACTCCTGTTTCTCAGCCTTAAAGGTCTTTGGCTCTGTCAACAGACCATTTTCATCCATGATCTGCTTATATTGTTTTTTCTTTGGTACACCTACTCTGTAGTCCGGACGGTCCACAGGAGTGAAATTAACCACATACAAAATATTATTTCTTCCGGTAGGTGACTTTCTCACAAAACTGAAGATACTTCTGTCCCCGTCATCGGCATTGATCCACTCAAAGCCGGATGGATCATTATCCATAGCATAAAGAGCAGGATATTTCTTATAAATCGTAAGAAGATCTGCATAATATTCCTGCAGCTTTCTGTGCGGTTCTTCCTGCAGCAGGAACCAGTCAATTTCTCTCTCCTCGCTCCACTCTCTGAGCTGTCCGAAATCCTGTCCCATAAACAGAAGCTTCTTACCCGGATGACAGGTCATAAAGGAATATGCAGCCTTCAGATTTTTCACTTTATCCTCCGGGCTTCCGGGCATCTTTTCCAGCATAGAGCATTTCAGATGAACCACCTCATCATGGGAAAGTACCAGCACATACTTCTCACTATATGCGTAAGTCATGGAGAATGTCATCTTATTATGGTTATATTTACGGAAATAAGGATCCAGCTTCATATATTCCAGGAAGTCATTCATCCAGCCCATATTCCACTTCAGGCTGAAGCCCAGTCCCTCTTCCTCCACAGCTCCTGTAACCTTGGGCCAAGCAGTAGATTCCTCTGCGATCATAACAGTTCCATGGTTTCTTCCCTGCACTACTGTGTTCAGATGCTTAAAGAAATCAATGGCTTCCAGATTTTTATTTCCGCCGTACTTATTTGCAACCCATTCGCCATCCTTTTTGCCGTAATCAAGATACAGCATAGATGCCACCGCATCTACTCGCAGTCCGTCTACATGGCATTCCTCCACCCAGTAGAGAGCATTGGCAATCAGGAAGTTCTTTACCTCCGGGCGGCCGTAATTATATATCTTTGTCCCCCATTCCGGATGCTCTCCCTGTCTGGGATCCTCATGCTCGTACACTGCAGTTCCGTCAAAGTTAGCCAGACCATGGGCATCCTTTGGAAAATGTGCCGGCACCCAGTCAAGGATAACTCCGATCTTATTGCGATGAAAATAATCAATCATATATTTGAAATCCTGAGGTGTTCCATAACGGGAAGTAGGAGCATAATATCCGGTCACTTGATATCCCCAGGATCCGTCAAAGGGATGCTCTGCAATTCCCATCAGCTCTACATGGGTATATCCCATCTTCTTCACATAGTCAGTAAGAACAGGGGCTAATTCACGATAATTATAAAAGCCTTCCTCATTCTCTTCTGTCCATCCATGCTTCATCCAGGAACCGGGGTGTACTTCATAAATTGCCATAGGCTGTGTTTTATAATCATACTTTTCTCTGTTTCTGATCCATGTGGCATCTTTCCATTTATAATCTGTAATATCTGTGATCCTGGATGCAGTTCCGGGGCGCTTCTCAGCTTCATTAGCATAGGGATCTGCTTTGTAAAGCTTCTCCCCGTGAGCTCCTGTAATAAAAAACTTATACAGCTGTCCGATCTCTGCTTCCCTTACAAAAATCTCATAAACCCCGATGGGACCCACCTTCTTCATAGGATTGGCAGTCTCATCCCATCCATTAAAGTCTCCGATCACTGACACTGCCTGTGCATTAGGTGCCCAAACAGCAAAATATACACCCTTTTTGCCACGACGGGTACCAGGATGTGCTCCTAATTTTTTATATACTTCATAGTTGGTCCCCTGACCAAATAAATACTGATCTAAATCTGTAAATTTCATATTTTCACCCATCTGGAGTCCTCCCTTAGCGAACTGACCTTTAGTCATTCTATAGTTTTTATTATACCAATGACCATCCTCTACGTCAATCATATTTCTGTGTATATTCAACAATTTTTCTGATGATTTTATGTGTTTTTTGTAAAATTCATTAACTATAACCTTTTCATTTCATGATATCAGAGTCAAAAGGTCAAAATAAATCAGCGGAGCAATTTGCAGATATCAAAAAAAGAGCCGTTCCCTCTGCGATATATCTGCAATTCTGAGTATATATCACAGTTTTACAGGAACTGCTCTTCTTTCTTTTATCCGGACAGATCTCTGAAATTCATGTTTTATTCGTATCCGTCCCCATAATCTACATTATCATCACTGTAATCTCCGGAATCATCATAGCTTCCGTCGTCATAGCTACCATCATCATAGCTGCCGTCATCATAGCTGCTGTCATCTGTGCTTCCATCTCCAGAATCTGTACTTCCATCAGAATAATCCTCACTTCCGTCAGAAGAGTCTGTACTTGCATCAGATGTACCATCTGTTCCGTCTGCAGAAGCTGCTGCATCAGAACCTCCCTGATATCCCGGAACCTGTCCGCTGTCCAGAGTACTCTGCCAGAAATCCACATAACATGCATTCTGCAAGGTTACATTCTTGGCTTCTGCCATCTCACTTACAGTTACAAGTTTATATCCCTTTGCAATAAGATCTGGTATCAGCCTCAAAGCTGCCTTTACAGACGGCTCATGAATATCATGCATCAGGATGATACTTCCATCTGTCAGATCTCCATTCATTACCGCACTGTAATCTGCATCTGCATCCATAAGCTTCCAGTCCTCTGTATCCAGAGACCACATAAAGAACGGCTTATTTACAGTATTATAAATATCTGAATTTCCGTCTCCGTAAGGCGCACGTGCCACACTCGCAGCCTGTCCGCATGCCTGAATCAACGCATCATCTGTATCAGAAAACTGCTTTGCAACTGCATCAAGATCAATTGTTGTCAGCTGTGTATGATCCCAGGAATGATTTCCAATCTCACAGCCAAGTTCAAGCATACGTTTTGGTGCCTCCGGATATGCACTGACATTCTTACCAAGCATAAAGAATGTAGCATGTGCATTGTTCTCCTCCAGGCAATCCAGAAGCTCCTCTGTATATTGTCCGGGTCCGTCATCAAAGGTCAGTGCCAGCATGGGGCGCTTCTGAGACGAATCGTAGGTGCCGTCATCCTTGAAAAAATAATCATTCACTCCCTTGGTTACCCAGCCGGTCTGTAAATATCCATTGGAATCGAAGGCATATGTCTGTCCGTCAATCTCCTGGAAGCCCCCGGCATAATATGTACCATCTGCGTTCTGATACCATTTCCCATTGGAATCCTCATGCCATCCAACAGTCATGGTGCCTATTTTATCTGTATCTGATTTTCCCTTCAGCGGCTGTCTCACTGCTGCATTTGGATCAGTAGTCTGCTCAGTCTGCGCCTGAGCCTCTACAGTTTTCCCTGTATTACCGCCTCCGGTTACACGATGTGCGACAGGAATTATGATCCCTCTGACCACAAATACAATTGCCAGAATCAGTCCCACGACATAAAGGCCTAATCTTGTATATCGCCTGATCATCATCTGACGTTTTTTTCTGCGCATTCTTTCACGCAAAACACGCTTATCCATTGTTACCTTTCCCCACTTTTTGTTTAATATTCATGTCAAGTATCTCTCATTACTCTATCATAACTCATTTGCCCGATAAATACAATCACTATTCCGCCTCTGTACCAAGCTCATCTTCCAGATTCTGATCTACTTCTGACTCTTCTGTCTGGCTGTCTCCTGATGCAGAGTCCTCTGCCTGCTCCGCAGCACCCTCTGCATTATCTGCTACTGTATCTCCGTTTGCTGACTTTTCACTTACCCTTGCATTCTTCACAATAAAGTCTTCCACCCGCAGCAGTCCCACAGACTCATCCACATAGCTCTGCCCGTAGGTATCTACCAGTTCTGCAAGATTAGCGGCTCCCATCTGTTTTACAAGCTCCTCCTGCACCTTAAGGCTTTCCTTATCATCCAGGGAAAGTCCCTCTGCATCCATAATGCCCTGAACGATCAGATTCTGCTTTACCTTGCCCTCTGCATACTGGCGGCTCTGCTCATCAAAAGCATCCTGGGAGATTCCCTGGCTTTCCACAAACTCCTCCAGCGTCATATCTGCCTGTTTCGCATAAACCTCCATACTCTTGTGGAATTCAGAGATCGCATTCTCCACATCTGCCTCAGGATATTCCTTTACCTCTGTGTTCTCCAGAACTGTATTCCATGCAGTGTTTTTCAACACTTCACCTGCAGATTCCCTGGCTTCCTTTTCCAGAGTCTTATAAGTTCCCTCCCTGTATTCTTCTACTGTGGTATAATCTGTATTTTTTGTTACCCATTCATCTGTAAGCTCAGGAGCACGGCGGACATTCTGGACAGTCACCTTATAGTCTGCCTTTTTTCCTGCCAGTGTACTATCACTGTAATCTGAAGGGAAATCAATAGAAATTTCCTTTGTCTCCCCCTTCTTCATGCCAATCACACCCTGCTCAAACTCCTGGAACATCCCGCCGTTTCCTATGATAAAATCATAATTATTGGCAGTTCCTCCGTCAAAAGTCTCTCCGTCAATAGTTCCCACATAATTCACTGTAACCAGATCACCCTCCTGGGCTCCGTCAGAAACTGCCTCTGCTTTATCCTGAAGCTCCTGGTCGATTCTGGCCTGCACATCATCATCTGTGATGACCTCCACTGTATTATCCAGGATCAGCCCCTTATACTCTCCCAAAGTGATATATTTATCTACATTATCAACAGAAACCAGCCTGGAAACCCCTGCCTCCGCAGTTTTTCCATCTGTGTTCTCCTGTGTTTCTGCCGTATCCGTCCCTGTTTTCCCGCTTTCTCCACAGCCTGTCATTGTCAGCGCCAGGCATGCAGCAAGCATGGCAAGATATATTCTTTTCTTCATATTCTCTCCCTTCTATCGCTATACTCCGTTAATTCTACCCCATTGGCGGCACCGGTACCGGTCTGGCAGGATCAAATACTGCGCTGGCATCAAACAGATCCGTCAACAGATCCGGATTATAATACATTCGGTATCCATCCAGATTTCTTCTTCCCATGCGGAAATATCTGTCACGGAGCTGCACGTAATATTTACTGGAGTCCACATTGCAATAATAATTATAGCCCTGGCTCTTCAGATACTCAAATTTATCTCCGGAATAGTCCTCCACTCCTGTAAGGTCTGCGCCAAAAGCAAAGATAATGATATCTGTTCCTCCGATCAGAGGATCCACATTTTCCTTAAATTTCTGGGTATCTGCCTGAAGCCTCTCCAGACTGATCTGACTTACATTCAGATGTCCCCAAGTGTGGCTGGCAAAGACCCATCCGTCCTCCTTCATAGCCTGGGCAACCTTTTTGGCTTCTTCTCTCTCAGTATCCAGGTTAAAATCCGGATGACTGTTCAGCCAGTCTACCTTATTCTGGTCCAGATCATCGGGCCGTGTCTCATAGCTAATATCTGTACGATATCCCAGGATTCCGTTATAGCCGGTCAATGCCACAATTCCCTTAGCTCCCCGATAGGAAAAATCCGGATGCTCCTCTACAAAACGGTCGATCAGCGGAACCATATCATAATCTCCCACAGATACACTTCCATCATCATTTACATATTCATTGCGGATCTTACCATCCTCATCCACCACCAGTTTGGTGGCAAATCCGTCACCGTCCATATAATGATAATAGCACACATCATCCTGCGAAAGGACAAACGGCACTTTACCGGGGGGCAGAAGAATCTCTCCTGCGCTCATATTACCATTCTCATCTACCTTGGCCAGATCATAAATATTTACCATTACATAGCCCTTATCATACATGCTCTGAGTGATCTTATTAAATTCATCTATGGTGGTCATTACCTGATCGTAATCTGCAGCCTTGTAATCTCCGTCAAAGGCCTTAGAGGTATCTGCGATCAGGGTGTGATAAAACACATGTGTCACCTGATCGATAGGCCAGGATACACAGGAATCCTTTTTCTTCTGATATACCTCCACTGCATGCTGAAATCTGCTGTTGGTCTCATAATAAGAGCTTTCCTTCAGAACCTTGATTGCCTTGTCATAATTATACTGCTGACTGTAAAGCTTGGCCCTTTTGTATATCTTTTTCTCTTCCTTGGTCATTGTTTCCTGATTGTCCTCAGGGGCAGGAGTCTCCTCCACCTTTGCAGAAGTCTGCTCTGTCTCCTTTGTTTCTTCTTTTTCCGCCTCTTCTGCTTTCTTCGTATCCTCTGCAGTCTCTTTTTTCTCTTCTTTTTTATTGCTTGCTGTCAGTTGGGAAATTTTCACCTGCTGTTCCTTAAAAAAAGTCTGAAGCTCATCTCCGTAAAATCCCACGCCAACACCTATGGCTGCCACTGCAGCAACAAGGATCCCGCCTGCAATACGACGGTTTCTCCTTTTTCGCTTCTGGCGTCTGCGGCGCTCCTGTCTGGCAGCTTTCCGCTCTTCATAGGCTTTATCATCGTCTTCATAAGCTTTATCACTGTCTTCATAAGCTTTATCATTATCTTCCACAGGTACATCCTGTTCTTTTTCCATAAGTCTCTCCTCTGTTTCAACAGAATCAGGCTTCATTTCGCTCATAATTTTCTCCTTTATCCATATAAGTAAAGACAACATCCTGTTCCTTTTCGCTTTGCCTCCGGAAACAGGTTATACATAATTAATTATACCCCGAAAACAAATAAATTTCCACTTAATTTCCGAAAACCTGCACGAACAGTAACTTGCGTTTTCAACAATTTAATGGTAAAATAAAACAATGATGTTTACACTACATTAATTAGGAGGATGCAAATGAGCACAGTAACAATTGTCCTTCTGGTCATTCTTGTTATCCTGATCGGTGTACTGATCGGTTTATATTTCTTTGGCAAAAAAGCACAGAAGAAACAGGAAGAGCAGCAGGCTCAGATCGAAGCAAGCAAACAAACTATTTCCATGCTGGTTATCGATAAAAAGAGGATGCCACTGAAGGAATCCGGCCTTCCTCAGATGGTTATTGACCAGACCCCTAAGCTGATGCGCCGTTCCAAGCTGCCAATCGTCAAGGCAAAGGTTGGCCCCAAGATTTCCATTCTGATTGCAGATGAGAAGGTTTTCGACCTTATCCCTGTGAAAAAGGAGATCAAAGCAGAGGTAAGTGGTCTTTATATCGTAGGAGTAAAGGGACTCCGTGGTTCTCTGGAAGCTCCGGCTCCGAAAAAGAAAGGGTTCTTCGGCCGTTTCAAAAAGAACAAATAATCAACTCAAAAATAAAAAAGGCTGCTGTTGTCACAGCAGTCTTTCTTATTTTTTCGCCTGTACAGGCAGACATACCTGTTATAAAGTAAATTTCTTACAGTCCTTTGGCTGTGCCTGGATAGCCAGACAGCAGTCTGCAACATGCTCCTGGTTCATATCCAGTGCATAGTCCACCTTCATGTTCAGGCCTCCGTCCTTTTCCTCCAGGAAAAGATTGGTGGCCGCGATCCCCATCTCAATGGTTCCGTAGGGAGTAGAATAATAGGTCATATTCTTCTTTCCCTGCTCAAAAACCATATGTACATTGACTACTCCCTTTTTGCGGACTTCCATGCCCTTAGGAGACATTTTTATGTAATTAATGATAGGCTTGTGGGAATCCTCCACAATTTCCTCATAACGGAGATAGTGGCTTCCGTTGCGGAAATAGTACTCTCCCGGTACAATGATCTCCACCGGCTCCTCTTCTCCCTGAGAATCAATCATATGTAAACCTTTTACATGAATCAATACTTCTTTATCCATCTTTCTCTGCTCCTGACAGGCTGCCCTTACAGCGCCTTAATACTTCTCAATATCAATTTTCTTGGTCATTTCCACATCATAAGGAAGAATCGAATTGGCAAATTCCTTAAACTCATCTGCCAGATCACTGACAAAAAAGCGATAAGGGAACTCCTTCTGCTGTGCCCCTGTACTGGAAAGTCCCTTTTCTGTCAACAGTCTGCCCAGCTCCAGAGCTGTCTCATAAGCCGGATTCACCAGACACACATCCTCTCCCATAATTTCCCGGATTGTGGAACGAAGCAGGGGATAATGTGTACATCCCAGAATCAGTGTATCCACTTTTTTATCCTGTAGCTCCCTTAAGTATCTGACCGCCACCTCTGTAGTCACCGGATCATGCAGCCATCCTTCCTCCACAAGAGGAACAAAAAGCGGACAGGCCTTGCCAAATACCGTGATCTCCGGGTCCAGCTTCCTGAGATATTCTGCATGGATGCCGCTGCCCACAGTACCCACAGTACCAATGATCCCCACACGCTTATTTCTGGTGCGGGCAGCAGCCACCTTGGCACCGGCTTCGATCACCCCGATAATGGGAATGTCAAAGTCGTCCCGTATAGCATCCAGAGCAAACGCACTGGCTGTATTGCAGGCAACCACGATGGCCTTCACCTGCTGTTCCTGAAGAAAGCGGCAGATCTGGTGCGAATACCGGATGACCGTCTCCCGGGATTTATTCCCATAGGGCACCCGCGCTGTATCGCCAAAATATACTATTTTCTCTGAAGGAAGGTTACGCATGATCTCCCGCGCTACTGTCAGTCCTCCCACACCGGAATCAAAAACTCCTACCGGTGCCTCTCTGTCTGTTTTCATTGCTCAATCTCCATCTCTTTGGGTTATTTTCCTATTCTAACACCAATCGAGAACCTGTGCAAGCCAGAAGGAAATCTTTACTTTTTCTTTTGTATTCTCAGGTTTTTCCGCAAAGCAGAATTTCGGATATAAAGATCCCCACCAGGCAGTGATCTGTGCCTGTTCCCTGTAAATATTTTCTGTATATTCTGTTCTCTCCGGTACTGCATTTACCAGAAAAGTCCCCACAAGTCCTGCTGCCAAAGACAATACCAGTCTTCTTTGCCTTTTTTTCTCCATAAACCATATCCTCCTTACAGAAAGCATTTCCAGTTCCAAAAACTTTATACAGAAATTTCCAGACTAGAATCCGTCACTGTAATTTCCGGCAGCTTTGGCATGGTATGGCTTTTATATTTCTCATAAAACACCTGCCGCAAGGTTACCGTATGCACCCTGCGCCCGGACATCCGGTTTTCGATCAGCCCTGTAACATATTCTCCCAGAGAAGAATTATCCTGCCCCTGCCAGTTCAGCACCTGGCCGGCATTTTCTGCCTGAAATACATACAGATCCTCTCCCACAAAGGCTTCCTGCTTCAGATAGTCCAGCACCAGCTCCCATCGTCCATCCTCCAGAAGCTGCTTCCCCAGCACTAACACCTGAAGGTGCCCCAAATCCCGGAATTTTTCCTGAGAACGATCATAAGCTTCCTCTATCTGTGTAAAATTCTCTCCTCTGATCGCCAACACCCTGGTGCTTCCATTTTCCTCCTCTTTTCCCTGTCCTGTACTTTCAGGCAGATCAGGCATTCCATAGGAAACCAGAAGTCCATCCTCAGAGGCATCCACCCCCAGAGCCAGGGCATACATTCTTTTCTCCGGCTCTACAGCCCCTGCACAGCCACCCAGCATTATGCTGCAGATAAGTACTCCGGAAATTATCACCCCTTTTTTTCTGTGGCGTTTTTTCGACCTCAGAAAAAGAAATATCTGACAGATCAAAAGACCGGGAACAAAAATATAGCCAAGGTACCAGCCAAAAGACTCCAGAATCCACTTTCCTGTCCGGGCAATGCACCAGATCAGAACTGCTGCGACTGCAGTCCACATTTTTCCCCGTCCCAGTCCTGCTCCTTCCGCGATCTGCCTGCTATAATGTAGAAGGCTTCCCAGGGCAAACAAAAGACTGTACAGCAGAAAACCCATCCACAGTACATCAAATCTGGCCAGCACATTTCCCGGCAGGTCTGCTCCGTCCAGCAACGGCAGCACCGGATATCTCTCCTGAACAACCCTGCCATATCCCAGCACAGCAGGAAGGAGCACAGCCATTCCCATAAGGATTCCACCCAATGTGAGAATCCCCGCCAGCACTGTTTTCCCGGCACTTGCATATTTCTCTACATTTCCCAGGAGAAAGGGAAGAAGCCCTACAGCAGAAAACGCACATATGGTTCCGTAAAAGCCATCAAAAATCTCCTGACCCGAAAACTTCCATGCAGCAGCCATATCCTGCAGATATTCTATCTTTCCCTGAGGAATACATAGAACCATCATCAAAATCATGCCTCCCAGCAGCACCCCTCCGGATATCTGTGCCATTCTTCCTCTGCCGGGCATTCCTCCCCTGATCCCGGTCATGCACACCAGAACTGCCCAGAAAGTAATCCATTCCTCAGACATTCCTGTAATCAGGCTTACCGGCACCAGCTGTCCCAGAACAGCCAGGATATAGCCGCCTGCCATAAGAATAAACACCATGAAAAATAATCCTGTCAGCTGCCCCACAAGAACTCCGCCGCTTTTCTTCAGATTCTCAAACACCGGTGCCATACGGATAAGAACGATCACATAAAAACCCAGAGGGATCAAGGCCATTGCCATGCCAATCAATGCATTGATTCCATTCAGCTTCCTGACTCCGTACATACACAGAATAAAGGGCGCCAGAAACTCCAGGATCATCTGCCTGTAAAGCTGTCTGTGGGAAATTCTGTTATTTTCTGCAAATCTCATGACTGCTCCTTTCTTTTCAACCGCAGGCTCTGGTCTTCTCTGGCATAGCCCGGCCGAAAGATTCTTCTGCGGATAGGCAGCCGCCAGATTCCCTCCCCGGAATTGGTTCCGGAAGTTTTTTTCACAAAGGGCATCAGATAAGGAATTCCAAAGCTGACAAGCCCTGCCAGATGTCCTGCTGTAAGATATATTCCCAGAACAATACCATAAATCCCCAGGCCGCCTCCCATAACAAGAAAAACATATTTCAGCAGCCGAAATGCTGCCGCAAACTCTTCATTGGGAACTGCAAGAGATCCCAGTGCTGTAAGCGCCACAATCATCACTACAATAGGGCTGACCAGGTTTGCCTCCACAGCCGCCTGACCGATTACCAGGCCTCCCACAATTCCGATGGCATTTCCCAGGGCACCCGGCACCCTCACCCCCGCTTCCCGCAGCAATTCAAAGGACAGTTCCAGAAAAATCAGCTCTGTCACACTGGAAAAAGGAACTCCCTCCCTGGCCTCTGCAAAGGAAAGGATCAGATTCCCAGGCAGAATCTGGGTATGAAAGCGTATCACTGCCAGATAAAGTCCCGGCAGAAGGGTAGCTGCCAGCACTGCCAGATACCGTAGCATCCGCAGAAAGGAAGCCATCTCAAACCTGTGATACCAGTCCTCGCTGCTCTCCATAAAGCTGCCGAAATTCCCAGGCAACACCAGTGCTTCCGGAGAGTTATCACACAGAAGCACAACCTTTCCGTTCAGAATTTCCTGCACAGCCCGGTCCGGCCGTTCTGTAGTCTGATACTGGGGAAAAGGCGAATACCATGCATCCTCAGTCAGCTGCTCCAGCATCCCACTGTCCAGGATCCCGTCAATCTCAAACTCTCCCAACCGTTCCTTTACCTCCTCCAGAAGCTCCTCATGGACCAGATCCTCCATATAAAGAATCTGTACCAGAGTGTGGGACCGGACACCTACATTATATTCCTCCACCTTCAGCCTGGTATCCCGCAGACGCTTCCTCACCAGCGCAGAATTACTTTTCACACTGTCGGAAAATCCTTCTCTGGAGCCTCTGAGTACCTTTTCTTTATCAGCTTCCGATACTCCCATAGCCGGGTATCCTTTGCTTGATATTTTCATGGCCCTGTCATAACCATCCATAAAGAAAACTGCATTTCCTGTAAGTATGGCGCTTAGCGCCTCTTCCATTCCGGATAACTTCTTTACATCTGCAATTCCCAGACTGTTGTACTGAACGAACTCCCGGATCTGTTCCGGAGAAACGGTCCAGAAATGATTGATCATTTTTCCAATGGCAGAATCATCCAGCATCATATTGGAAACAGCAACCTCAATATATACCATCAGACAATCTACCTTTCGCTGCTCTCCCAACCGCATGGGACGGATCAGAATATCACTGCAGTTTTCCAGCCGTTTTCTCAGATACTTCTCATTTTCCCGCAGACTGGAGCTGATTTTTCTGTCCTGTGCGTTGTCCCCTTCCTGCTCCGGCTGTCTTTTTTTCTCCTGCTCCAATGCTTTCCCTCCTGATTTCCTCATGATTTTATCCTTTTACTCACTTCCCTCTCTGTCCTTTTCCTTCGGATGACTTTCCACATCCTATTTTTTCCACAAAAAAGAGAGGTCTTTCACCTCTCTTAGAATCTCCGAAATTTGAAATTTTATTTATGATTTCTGCTCTTCTCTCTCTCCCGCTTCTCCTTTTCCGCATTCTCTGCCTCAATGGATCGCATGATCGCCATTCTCTGATTCTCAATATGCTGAAATGACAGCTCCTTTGCGCGCTCCACATTGCGCTCCCGGATAGCCCTGGTCAGCTCCTCATGCTCCTTCACCAACACATCTCTGGTTTCTCCCTCTTTCAGATATTCCACCCTGTAACGGTAGATCTGCTCACGCATGTTGTTCAGCACCTGAATCAGACGCTTGTTATCTGATGCCCGATAAATAATCTCATGAAAGGCCACATCAGCCTCTGCCAGCTTTACCAGATTTCCCTCTGCAATGGTATGCTCAAACTCCTTGGCTGCAAGCCACAGTTTGCTCATCTCCTCCTCAGTCATACGGTCACAGGCCTTTTCAATGGCAACATTTTCAAGAGCAATACGAACCTCAAGAACATCATTCAGATCCTTCTCTGTAATATTGGCAACCTGGGCTCCCCTGCGCGGGATCATCACCACCAGTCCCTCCTGTTCCAGCTTGCGCATTGCCTCACGAATAGGAGTTCTGCTGACTCCCAGCCTTTCTGCCAGTGCAATCTCCATCAGTCTCTCCCCCGGTTTCAATTCCCCCTTCAGTATTGCCTGACGCAAAGTATTAAAAACCACATCCCGCAGTGGCAGATATTCATTCATATTTACGGAAAACTCACTTGTCATCTGTATATTCCTCCGCTCCTTCTGTATATTTCAATATCAAATCCTGTTAAAGACTCTGGTTCCAAATACTGTTTTGGCCAGATTACTCTCTCTCAGGATTTTCGCAGCAGCATCCATTTTCTCCTGACTGTCAAAAATGCCAAACACTGTAGGGCCGCTTCCACTCATCATAGCCTTCAATGCCCCATGGCTCTCCATCAGATCCTTAATCTCCTGAATCACAGGATACTGACCAATAATTCCCGGTTCAAATACATTTCCCATTTTGGCAGTCATTCCCTGCAGATCACCATTCTGAATATCCTGAATCATTCCGTCAATATCCGGATGATTCTGAATCCCAGACAGATTCAGGCTCTCATAGGCTGCCCTGGTAGATACATTGATCCCCGGCTTACCGATCAGCACAAAGCACTCCGGTACCTGAGTGATTCCGGTAAGCTTCTCACCGATCCCCTCTGCCAGAGCCGTACCTCTCATAATACAATAAGGAACATCTGCCCCAATCTTTACTGCCCGGTCCATCAGTTCTCTCTCGCTCAGTCCAAGCTTAAACAGACGATTGATCCCCACCAGTGTTGCTGCCGCATCAGAGCTTCCTCCTGCCATTCCTGCAGCTACAGGAATAAACTTTTCAAGTCTGATGGTAACTCCAACCTTCACCTGAAATTCATCCATCAAAAGCTTCGCTGCTTTGTACACCAGATTTCTCTCGTCACAGGGAATATATGGATAATTCACAGACAGAGAAATCCCGGGGGCTTTCTTTTTCTTTATCTCCAGCACATCATACATCTGAATGGTCTGCATGATCATCCGCACCTCATGATATCCATCCTCTCTTTTTCCCAGAATATCCAGTCCCAAATTAATCTTCGCCAGTGCACGTAAACGCATATAACCCTCCGTTTATTCCTTTGTTTTTTATTCTTCAGCAAATACCCGACATGGGAGCCGGGCTTTTGTACTTTGTATACAAAGCATTCTTGAGTTTTATTTTAAATCATTTTCAGCAGGATTTCAATACAGGAAACTCTGTTTTTTTGTGGGATTTTTTCAATAACAGAACCTGCGGCAGCCTTTTAGCTCTGTACCTGTTTTACCAGAAGCAGGGACTGGCCGGGACTGATCTCCGCCTCCTGCAGACTGTTCATAGTGCAGATTTCCTCCACTGTGGTATAAAAGGATCTGGCAATATCCCACAGCGTATCTCCCGGCTTAACCATATAAACAGTAACACCTGGCATATCCTGGATCTTCTTCATATCCAGAGGTTTCTCCTCCACATGATCAATGATCATTTCCTCCCACTGCCTGAATACCAGCACATTCAGCCCTACAGAAGCCTTTACCTCGATCTCATCTCCGTCAGCCATAGTCACAGAAAGCTGCTCCAGCTCCGAATGCAGAAAATACCTGCAGTCCGGACCCACACCCTTTGCATCGATCACATGGGTAAAGGGCAGCATAGCTTCCATAGAATAAAAGGGCATCTCATCATTACCAATAATATAAAGAAGCCTTAGGATCACAATTCCCTCTACCTGGATTCCCTCCTCCGTAATCCTGGTCTTATCAATCTTCACCCTGCCGCAGCTATGGCAAAGCTGCAGCACTTTCCCCTGGCTTTCCTTCACTTTAATTCTGTCATTCATCCGGAACCTGGACAAATTCCGCACCAGAAGACTTTCCAGAATCTCCTGTTTTCCATGAAGCACGCATTCTTTCAGAGGAGTATATACATCCTGGACCAGGTCATACTCCACCTCCCGGTACAGCTTCATATTCAGCTCCAGTACAGCATCTATCTGAAAAATCCTCTCTTCCCCGTCTCCATCCGGTTTTACCTCCATCCCCTGATGGATCAGGGAAACCTCAATATGGGGGATCAGCTCCTCCCCACACCCCTGACACTCCATTTCCCTGGAAAAGGGCAGGGTATATTCCTGCCACTGCGGCAAAGCTTCCTCATCTGTCCCTTCATAAAGAATAAATACTGCCAGCTCTCCCTTCACACGTATCTTATCCTTCTCCACCCGCAGGTCCAGGTTTCTGGGTTCTATAGTGTGCCATAAAAGGGACTCCACATTAGGCCGGTTCGCTGCAAGTTCAATATCTTCTTTAATGCGCAGCGTATCTTTTTTATGTATACAGAGACTCATAAGCCCCACCCGCTTCTTTTTTACCGAAATATCCTCTTCCTCCAGAGCCACCGGTATCTGAATCCCTGTTGTCTCATCCACCACAGCATAAAAGGTTACGATGGCCTTGATATTCAGCTTTCTTGAATGGATCACATGGATGCTCAGATCCTCCATCTCCCAGTTCAGACAAAGCTTATCTCCGCCCTCTATTCCCTCCAGGTTCACAGTCTCATCCACCGGCAGCTTCGCTGCCAGACTGTATATTCTGCCTTCCTTCTCCCCTACATAAAGCATATCTACGTTCAGGCTCCCCTTTAGAAAAGCCCTTCCTTCACTAAGGCGCACTTCATCCATGGAAATCTCCGCCTTACTCTGGATCATCCTTCCAATATCCGGTCTGGTATCCGGCACATTATAATCCTCATCAAAGGTTACCTGGCTGGCAGCCTTACTTTTCACCCGAAGCATCTGCACAGTTTCTTTCTTCAATTCCATCATTCTCTAATCCTCTCCTTCTATGATATACAGACTCAGATCTCTATTTTTTGTTTCCTGTCCTCACAGGAATTGTACCGGTTTATCCGTACTTTTTATTTTCAGGACAATACAGGGATAGGAGGGCTCCTGTCCCTGTTTCCCCTCAGCAGGTCCCAGAAGCCGGGTTTTACAGAAAACTCCGTTCTCCGACTGTGAGACCTCCTCTACCTGAATACTGTAGCCGCCTGTTACCTGAGTGCCATACCCTTTCATCAGATACATACTGTCCTCCACCTTATAGACCATCTGAAAACCCTTCTTCTTTTTCTGTTCCATAAAACGGACTGCTTCTGCAGGGATTTCCTCCTGTTTCACAATTGTATATTCCAAAGGAGTGCGTTCTCCCTCCTCTATCTTAATGAGCCCACATCCGGTCAGAAGCATTACAGCCAGCCAAAAAACCATGGCCATACAGGCTTTTTTTCTCACAATGCTACCTCGGCATATTTCTTTACTAGCCATTCTATGCAGATCCAACGGGATTTATACTTGCAGGCTGTGGGCAGATTCTTTATAATGAATACAATGACGTTAGGATCAATCTCTCAGGGACTGATCCGGAAAGGATTCACAAATGATACGTTTTATTCTTGTCTGTATTGTGGTCATCGGATATCTGATCCTGTCTATCCCGATCTTACTGGTAGAATGGATCATCGGCAAATTTTCTCCTATGACCAAGGATATCAGCTCTCTTCGGATCATTCAGGCTGTATTTCGATTTATCCTGTGGATCACAGGAGCCAAAGTCACAGTAATAGGAGAGGAAAATGTACCGAAGGACACCCCCGTCCTGTATATCGGTAATCACAGAAGCTACTTTGACATCCTCCTCACCTACAGCCGCTGCCCTATCCGCACCGGCTACATTGCCAAAAAAGAAATGGAGAAAATCCCTCTCCTGTCCACCTGGATGAAATATCTCCACTGCCTCTTCCTGGACAGAAAGGACATCAAGCAGGGACTGAAAACCATCCTGGCAGCTGTAGATAAGGTCAAATCCGGCATTTCCATCTGTATCTTCCCGGAAGGCACCAGAAACAAAAATACAGATGACCTGGATATGCTCCCCTTCCATGAGGGAAGCTTCAAAATCGCCACCAAGGCAAAATGTCCGATCATCCCCATTGCCATCAACAACTCCGCAGATATTTTCGAAGCACATTTCCCGAAAATCCGTCCTGCAAAGGTTGTGGTGGAATACGGCAAGCCCATCTACCCTGATGAACTGGACAAAGAAACAAAGAAGCATCTTGGCGAATATACCCAGGGCATCATCCACCAAATGCTTGAAAAAAATAAATCTCTTACCCAGTAACCAATACCCGGAACTGTTTAGAATTTCCACTGGATCTGAACAGTTCCGGGTAAAATTTTCAAAACTGTGATCATCTTATCCACTGTAAACCGTTTCTCATCAAATCCAATATTATCCCAGAGACTAATATTGGACACTACTCTTTCCATCTGTTCCGGCGTTGCCTGATTTTCAGACAATGCTACCAGTTCCTCCGATTTCTGCCTGCGAAGCTGATCCAGCTGATCCACCCTCTGGTCAATATAGCTACTCAATATCTCTCCTGCCCCTGTCAGCGATTCCACCAGGATCCCGATCTCCTTCTCCAGCGCTTCTATTTCCTCATATATTTTCTGCACTCTGGGATCTTCCTTCAGGGATCTGTGTCCCACAGGAGCCTGACCCTCTCTCAGCTTTTTTACCATCTCCTCATATACATGTCGCTCCACATCCTCCGTATAGATCTTTCCACACCCCGGACAGGCTTTATTATTCAGACGCCGGGTGCATCTAAGGTACTGTTTACCAGACTTTGTTTTTACACTCATCAAAGCATATCCGCAATGTCCACATTTCACCTTTCCTGCCAGCCATGTATTCACAGCCTTCCGGTTCGCCACCACTGTTTTATTTCCCAGAAGCTTGATCCTGCAGCCCAGCCATATTTCCGAAGAAACCAGCCCCTCATGAGGACCGACCACCAGCATATGTCCCCGCAGATTCTGAAGCTTATCCGTGTCCACATCTCTGCCCTGGTACAGATAACACCCATGTATGCCGTCAAACATTCCCGGATCACTGGCAATATTTGTCCCCTGGCTTCTGAAGAAACGGTACACATCCATATCCGCACGCACATATGCCGGATTCCTCAGCAGCTGGGCAAGCATTGGGCGGATCAGCGCTTTTCCATAAAACAGGACTCCCTTTTCCGTATAATACCGGGTGATGTCTCCATAAGAAGTCTCCGGCTGACAATACATGTGAAAAATTTCCCGCACAATCTCCCCCTCTTCCGGCTTCTCCACCAGCTTCTTGGTATGGATCCCATCCATTACAATTTCCTCCAGCCTGTAACCATAAGGTGCCTTTCCTCCCATATAAAATCCTTTCTGGCTTCTGGAATAATAAGCATCACAGACACGCTTCTGGATCGTCTCCCTCTCCAGCTGGGCAAACACAATACAGATATTTAACATTGCCCTGCCCATAGGTGTGGAAGTATCAAATTTCTCAGTGGAAGACACAAACTCTACCTGATATTGCTGAAACAGCTCCATCATATTGGAGAAGTCCAGGATAGAACGGCTGATCCTGTCCAGCTTGTACACGATCACCTTCTCCACCTCTCCTCTCCGGATATCCGCAAGAAGCTGCTGCAGCTGAGGCCTGGTGGTATTTTTACCACTGTATCCACGATCCTTGTACTCCCTGAAGGATCCGCCCTTCAATTCATACTTGCAGAACTCAATCTGACTCTCAATAGAGATACTGTCTGCCCTGTCCACGGACTGCCTGGCATAGATTGCATTGATTCTGTTCATAAAAGCCCTCCTTTTTCATCTGTGTATGGTTTTTTCATATGATTACATTTATAATTTAATTATATATCACCGCTTATTCACAGGAGGAACCCATATGCGCAGAAAATATACTGATTCCCTGATCCAGTGGAAAAAAAATCCCCACCGCCATCCTCTCCTTCTCCAGGGGCTGCGGCAAACCGGTAAAACCTGGCTGGCCCTGGATTTTGCAGAAAAAAATTACAAAAACACCCTCTATCTCAACCTGGAGACTGACAAACCAGTCACCGATTATCTCTCCGTACCCAGACCGCCCCAGGATGCGCTGCTTTTCCTGGAGACTTACGCCGGAAAACCTCTCAAGCCCTCTGTCTCACTGCTGATCCTTGATAACATCCAATGTGTACCGGAGCTTTCCACACTTCTGGCTGCAATCTCTCTGGATTATCCACAGTATCACATCATTGCCATCCACAGAGGCCTTGCCTCCCCTGGGCTCTACAGCAAAAATGATTTCGATATTATCAGCCTGTATCCTCTGGATTTCGAGGAATTCCTCTGGGCAAATGCGGAATATGCCCTATCCAGGGAAATCCGCAGACACTTCTCCACCCTGGCTCCCCTGGGAAAAGAACTGCACCAGAAAGCTCTGTCACAGTTTTATCTCTATCTGGTCACCGGCGGAATGCCACTGTCTATACTGGAATACCGCAGGGAGAAAAAACTGCTGATGGTACCGGATATACAACAGAAGCTATTGGAACTGATCCTGGGTGATATTTCCAGCCAGGCTCCCACAGGAATGACCCGCCACTGTCAGAATGCCTGGCTCTCCATTCCCGCACAGCTTGAAAAATCCAGCCGGAGATTCCAATATTCCCTTATAACCAAGGGCGCCACAGCCAAAACCTATGAAAAGCCACTGGACTGGCTGCTCCGATCAGGATATGCCCTTGCCTGCCGCCAGACCTCCCTACATCTGTATCCCACTGACTGCGGACTGTGCGCCAGAGTACTGGGTGTACCATCTTATCAGCTGCTCACCGGTTCCCACACCCCGGCAGCCAGAGCCTGCACCGAAACCTTTCTGGCACAGCACTTTACCAGAAACGGATACACCCTCTCCTACTGGTCCAGCGGCAACCAGGCCGAAGTTCCCTTCCTTCTGGAAAAAGAGGGCCGGCATATTGCTGTGGACTACCGCCTGACCCCACATCAAAAAACCCGGAACCTTACCAGATTCCGGGCAGAAATGAATACAAATGCAGAAATGTACCTGCTGTCGGTGGAGGACTTCAGGGAAAAAGAAAACTACCATATTGTACCGGTGTATGCGGGGTTTTGTGTGTGATACGCCAAAAGGGACTGTCTGGATAGACAGTCCCTTCTTATTTGCAAAAAAGAGCCTCTGATCAATATAATCAAAAGCTCTTTTCGCTGGTTTACCAGTATTTTTTCACATAGCTGACAGCTTCCGGTTCCGGTACAAGGAAAACGCTAGCTAGATTTCACTGACTATAATATATTTTTCTGTATAAAGATCATTAAATGTATGCTATAATTAAAAAAGGTAGTAAAAAGGGGGTATATAATGGATAAAAGGTATTCAAAGGTGTTTAAACCCGGTACATTTCCGGACATTACTTATGTTTCCAGAAAATCAGGAACCATGCAATATAGTTACGAGGAACGTCTTCAGCAAAGTTTATCGATTGATGGATTTCTCACATATATTGTAGGCCCATCCAAAATAGGAAAAACAGTTTTATGTGAGCGTGTGATCGGCGTTGACAGGATTGTGGCGATGTCCGGCAATGATTTTGTCAGGGAATCAGATTTCTGGAACCGGGTGGCAAAAAAAATAGGGATATCCACGGAAGCGGAAATCAGTGAGACGAATGCGGACTTTTCTTCCAATGAGCAGCGCTCCACAATGGTGAAGAAAAACTATCCGGCAAATAAGGAAAAAATACTGCAATATTTTAAAGAATCCAATAAAGTTCTGGTTCTGGATGATTTTCATTATGCACCGGCAGAGGTTCAATATGATATTGCCTGTCAGCTGAAGGAAGTAATCCGTCTGGGATTTAAGGCGGTGATCATTTCCCTTCCCTACCGGTCAGATGATGCAATCCGTCTGAATCCGGACCTCACCGGACGTCTTTCCGTGATTGAAATTGAGCCATGGAAGGAAAAGGAACTGCAGGCTATTGCGCGTAAGGGATTTCATGAGCTGGGCATATCCCTGCAGGAAGATATTCTCTCACGTATGGCAATGGAAAGTATCCATTCACCCCAGGTCATGCAGGCCATCTGCCTGAACATCGGCCTTCTTCCTGGAGAAAGCTCTGTTATAGATGGAAAAATCATAGAAGAAAGCTGCCGTTTTACCTGCGCAAATCTTCCTTATGCAGATGTAGTGCGTGTACTCAAAGCAGGCCCCCCAACCAGAGGCCAGAAACGGCTGAAATATCAGCTGACAGACGGAAGCCGCAGAGATATTTACAGTCTGATCCTGGAAATGCTTGCCGATAATCCTCCGCTTGTGGAAATGGAGTTACAGGAACTTATGACCCGGATCCAGTATAATGTGCCGGAATGCAGGATCACTACCCAGAAAATACGAGAAGCTCTCAGGAACTGGCAGAAAATATTAGAAGAGTCTGGTGCATTGTATCGCGTTTTTGAATGGAAGGATGACATCATACACATTCTGGACAATCTGTTTCTGTTTTTTATCAGATGGTCGGGTATCTGACAGGGAGGTTAAAATGAGAACATTTGCAGATATCACAATAGATGAACTGATCAGGCAAAAATCGAAAATGAATATGACATCCAGCACATCCTGTATGCACTGCTGCGCACAGTGTTTCCGGAAACCCGCAAAGAAGTAAACGGGGATAACGGATATAGTGGGACGCGTGCAGATCTGTATCTGGAGACATATGACATTATAATTGAAATTAAATGTACCCGTTCAAGTATGTCTGTAAAACAACTGACAGAAGAACTTGGCTCAGATGCATTTCATTATAAGACCAAAAATCTTTACCTGTTTATTTATGACAAAGAAGACATTATAAAAAGTCCCGAAGCTTACCAGAACGCTTTTCAACGGGATTATGAAAAAGACGGAAAAAATGTGCAGGTATTTATAACAAAAACTTTAATATAAGCAAAGAAGGCTCCGGTCATTGCGATCGGGGTCTTTTTTTAAGTGCGCCCCATATATCTTTTGTATCTCTGATAAGTATTGAATAAGCAGGGTATGAATTGTCTGTGGCATATAAATCCATTCCTCCTTTCATTTTCAGTATAAAACAAACGATACTTTTTGGCAATGTGAACAGCCTTTTATCTAACTCAAAATATCAATCCTTTTTGAAATAAGTTCCCCTATTTGCTCTTTTTGCTCTGCTGACAAGTAAGATTCTTCTATCTGTGTAAAAAGTTTTGTCTTTAATGAGCATACTTTTTTCATCATACGTTCTGCAGAATTTAATGGGATTCCACAGGATTCTGCCAGTATCCGAAATTCTTTCTTATGAATATTACGTTTTTTTCCATTTATTGTCAGTGCCAGCTGTTCTTTATCTTCTGGCATGATCACATTAACAGGAAGCATATCATATGCTTTTGATAATTGGAAATTTCTGCTGCCAGGCTCCGTTTCCTTTAGTGAAAAGTTTTTCAAATGCATATCTGAATTTCCCATAACGAAAGATCCAATAACACGCAGAAACAGCTCTGACAGGTCTAAGCCCGGTGTTGCAGAATATTTTTTTATGATTCTTCCGCATTGTTCATAAGAACCTTTATATTTATCCTGCGTCAGTCTGTAAGACAGCTGGCAGAAGTCTTCCATGGCATATAGTCTGGTCTCTTTTTCTGATATTTCCCGGTCTATCCTTTTCGTAATATACGCGTATTCATCATTCATTTTTATAAGAGCATGGGGAACCGTCCGGATTCCCATAATTTCTGCGAGACGCATTGCCAGATCCTCAAATTCCGGCATATTATGAAATTCTTCCGTCTGCGGCTTCAGGATATATCCTGTTGGATAGTCCACAATTGTAAGTCTTGCATTAAGATCTGTTGATAAATGCAGGGAAAGCTTTTTCTGAACTCCCGGCACGGTAAGTCCCTCATTTACCGTCTCATTTGCCAGTATTTCCAGTTGGTCTTTCGTAATATCCAAGATTGGTAATTCATCTGTCTGAAAAAATCTCTTTACACACTTTTTGTGCCAGCACCATTCTTTTTCCACATTCGCTGCACTATTTGTTATTGACTTTCCACAACACAAGCATTTCATACCTTTTCTCTCCTGATACAAACATCGCCAATGCAGTCTCTGCAGGCAGATAACAGTAAGCCAAACCGGTCTTTCTGGTTGATTTTCCAGTTTCGGCTGACCACCCCCAGAAGCCATCCTTCCGGAATCAGTCCGTCAAAAAAAGGAAACAATATGGTTGTTTCATAAGGCTCCTGACGTAATGGAAGTGTCAGGCTTACTGCCACTGCATCTTCTCTGTCCAGATAATCCTGGTCATAAGTAAAAATATACCCTTCCTCAGTTTCTGCAATAATTCCGGAAAAATGATTTTGAATATATACATATCCTTTTCTATATTCTGACTCCACCTGCTATTCCTCCTTTTTTCCTGGTACAGCTTCTTTCCCAAACATTGCCAGTGCCTGATTCACTTTGTCCAGACGCACCGTTTCTTTTCCCTGTTCCAATTCCCTTACAAAACGAAGTCCAAGTCCGGAACGGATTGCAAAATCCTCCTGCGTCAGCCCTGCTTTTTTTCTTTCTTTTTTTATATAATCTCCAATTGTACTCATATTAAACATATTAATCCCGTTCGGGTATAATTTCAAGTGGATTATATAAAAAAATCCCGAACGGGTATAATTTATATATTTCTATGTCAAATCATCCCGAACAGGTATAATATTATTTCTATAACAGACTTCAGAAACAGATTTATCCCGTCTGTTTCCCCTGAAATCTGGCATTTTTTATGTTTTGTGCCTCGGCGGAATCTAACCACCGAAAATAATCGCAGGGAAAAAGAAAACTATCAAAAAGAGAGCCTCTGATCAATATAGTCAAAGACTCTCTTCGCTGGTTTACCAGTATTTTTTTACATAGCTGACAGCTTCCGGTTCTGATAAAGAAAATTCTTTCATAAGATTCCGGATCGTATCTTCTTTACTGATATTAAAATTTTTACATGTCCTTATGTTGGCAAGGATACCTTCTTCTATTCCCTCCTGCTTTCCTTCCAGTTTCAATTCTTCCAATGCATTGCACATGTTTACCTGTTCTCCCTTCTGTTCTGATTCCAGTGCATGGTTTATCAGCTGATGTGATTCTGTAATCAGATACCAGCGGTTTTATTTTCTCTGGAATCTCCAGCATGTCCTTTAACGAAAATGGACCGTCCCATTCGTTTTCTCCATAATATACGCACAGACTGCTCACCGCCAAAAAGTGCTGCATTGAAAAGGTCTGCAAAACAAAGTGAACCGGAGGGGTCTGACCATCGAAAATACTGATCGTCCACACCGGACGTGAAATGTATGGTATGGATGGAATCCATCATCAGAGTGATGTTACCTTTGTCATCAACACACAGGATATAACACTGATCAATTCTGATATGCCTTATTGTAGCCATTCCTTTAACAACCGTAGCAAGAATTCCCTCACCTCTATAGGTGATGGGATGAATTGCACATTCGAGCATGTCTGCTCAAATTCATAAAAAATCACAAAAACACTTGTTCTGATACAATAAATATAGTATGATAGAAAAAAAGAACAATATGCTCTTGGAATTTGAACGGTCGAAATAAGCAATAAGTGAGTGTACATAATGAGTTTAGATAATAATTCTCATTCAGTGTTTTACCTGATCATGGTTATGAAATATAGCAGAAAGATGCTGGACGATAAGATGTCAGAGAGAACAAAAGAAATCTTTGAAATATAGCACCTGTTGAAACAATCCATCAGTATATAGAGAGTCAGGGTGAGAAAGATAAACCGGGCAGTAAAAATAAGGATCTATCCAAATAAAGAACAGATAACCCAGATAGAGAAGACGATCGGCTGCAGTCGTTTTCTCTATAACCGGATGCTTGCGGATAAGATCCGTTATTATCAGGAAGAAAAAAAGATGCTGAAAAATACGCCGGCCGGATATAAAAAAGAATATCCATGGCTGAAAGAGGTAGATTCTCTTGCGCTGGCGAATGTACAGTTAAATCTGGAAGGGGCTTTCCGGAAATTTTTCCGGGAACCGGGAGTGGGATTTCCGCATTATAAATCAAAAAAACATTCGCGGAAATCCTATACAACGAATATGGTAAATGGGAATATCTGTCTGCAGGACAGGTTCCTGAAACTGCCAAAGATGCAGCCGGTAAAAATAAAACTCCACCGTATGATCCCGGAGGGATGGAAGCTGAAATCAGTGACTGTGAGCAGGGAACCGTCCGGAAAATATTTTGCCAGTCTGCTGTTCGACTGTGAAAACCAAACAGCGGAGAAAAGACAGGCGGAAAAATTTCTGGGGATCGATTTTGCCATGCATGGAATGTGTGTATTTTCCACCGGTGAAAGGACCGGATATCCCATGTTTTACCGGAATGCAGAGAAAAAACTTGCCCGGGAACAGAGAAAGCTTTCCAGATGTGAAAAGGGCAGCCGTAACTATCAGAAACAGAAGAAAAAGATTGCATTATATCATGAAAAGATAAAGAACCAGAGGAAGGACTTCCAGCATAAGCTCAGCCACAGCCTTGCAGAAGACTATGACGCGGTATGTGTGGAGGATCTGAACCTGAAGGGGATAGCCGGAGGTCTGCATTTCGGAAAAGGGATACAGGATAACGGATACGGTCAGTTCCTTTCCATGCTTGGATATAAGCTGGAAGAACGTGGAAAATATCTGATAAAAGTAGACAGATATTTTGCATCCAGTAAGATATGCAGCGTATGCGGACATAAGAAGAAAGAGCTGGCATTATCAGAACGGATATACCTATGCGAATGTGGAAACCGGATGGACCGGGATGTGAATGCGGCGGTCAATATTCTGAAAGAAGGAAAAAGAATATATAAAAAATGTGCATAATAGCACAGAAAAGATCCGTAACCGGATAAAAAAGAACCGCGGGACACGCGGGGATAGCCTGTTTTAGCTCTGCCCTGAAGGGCAATCGAGCAGGAAGCTCCCACTTCAAAATCTGTAAGATTTAAGTGACGGGAGTATGTCACGAATGTAAATGGGAAACGGATCTACAGTAAACCCACAAAAACCGTGAATTTTCGTTCCTGATGCTTGAAAAACAAAGTCCCCCGGTTAGTTGACCGGGGGATTGCTTTATTTTACCTCTACTAATTCAATTTTGAAGTTCAATTCTTTTCCGGCCATTTCATGGTTGGCATCGAAAGTGATGTTTTTCTCATCCTTGGCTGTTACTTTTACCGGGAATGGCTGTCCGTACTGGTTGGACAGATATACCTGCTGGCCTACCGTAAGGTCCTCAGAGCCTGGAAGCTGAGCGATCTCCATAGTGAAAATAGCGTTGGGATCAGCCTGGCCGTATGCTTCCTCAGGCATCAGATGTACATCGATTACCTGACCCACTTCCATGTCTGCTACAGCAGCATCGAAGCCTCTGATCATCTGGCCTGCGCCACAGATAAATTCCAGTGGTTCTCCACGGTCATAAGAGGAATCAAACTGTGTTCCGTCATTAAAGGTACCTTTGTAATGAGTACGGCAGGTCTTGCCCACATTACGGCCTGTGATCGGATTATGGGAACCACAGCTTCCACCGCAGCCACCGCCACAGCTGTCACCACAGGAATGTCCCTCTTCATGGCTGCCGCAGGAATGCTCTTCCCCATGGTGATGATCACAATTCACACCAGAAGACACTAATTCGCCCTTCAGATAAGCTTCTACAGCCTGATCTGCATCTCCCTGGGCTCCTGAACAAAACTTGATCCCAGCCTCTGTGAGAGCCGCCTGTGCACCGCCGCCAATACCACCACAGATCAGCACATCCACATTCTGTCCATCCAACAAACCAGCCAGAGCACCATGTCCGCTGCCATTGGAACGGATGACCTCACTGGAGATCACCTGATTGTTCTCCACTTCATACACCTTAAAGTTTTCTGTTTTCCCAAAATGCTGAAAAATATTTCCATTATCATAGGTTACTGCAATTCTCATGTGAAAAATCCTCCAATTTTAATACAAATGTCGTTCAGTCCAGTATATCCTGTAAAGCCAATAAAATCAAGAGAAATCAAGGCTTTTGCCGGTTTTTAAAGACACGGTCACCTTTATATAAAAGGCGGCATTTTTCGCTGGTAAGTCTTTAATTTTCGGTGGTCAGACCCCTCCTATTATTGACGAATTTTTATTTCTGAGTTATCATGAAAATATAAAAGAATGTTTCATTTGCAGGAGTATCTCATGAAGGTAAAAAACAGTATTTCCACAACAATGAGAACCTTAAAAGGCAAAGAAACCAAAGACAAAGCGGCAAAAAATATTTTTTCATATAAGCCGATCATGGGCAATATTCTAAAGTACACGGTGGCAGAATACAGTGATTGTTCTCTGGAGGAGATCATAAACTGCATTGAGGGAGATACCATCCAGACAGGAACCGCATTTGTAGAAGAAGATATGGCAGGAAGCATCCGGGGTGAGCTGACGGAATTCAACACAACAGATGAGGCACCGGCAGTTTTTGATATCCTGTTTCGTTCCCTGCTTCCAAAGAAAAAGGAAAATATCCTGGTAAATCTTCATGTGGATTTTGAATTGCAGAAGAATTACCGGCCTGGGTATCCTGTTATTAAAAGAGGCATATACTATGGATGCCGGAAATTATCCTCACAGCTGGATAAAGTAGGGAAGAATGGGAAAGGCTATAAATATCTGGAAAAGGTGTACAGTATCTGGATCTGTCTTGACAATATTCCTAAAGAGCAGCAGAATACCGTATCCTATTACAAGATACATAATTATAAAAACGAAGGCTTCCGTGTCCCTGACAATCAGATCGATGCTGCAGAAGCAGACCTTATGGAAGTTGTTATAATACGTCTTGGAGGGGATGCGCAAAATGAAAAAGGACTAATGGATCTTTTATATGGTGTATTTTCCGGTGATCAGAAGAAAGTCTTGTCTTACATTCCGGATTCAGACAGTCAGATCCGGCAAAAGGAGGTGTCCGATATGTTGAGTATGATTTCCTATGCAGAAGAAAGAGGCGAAAAAAGAGGCGAGAAAAAAGGTGAAAAGAAAGGCATTAAGAAGGGCGAGAATCGTCTTGGGATGCTTATGAAAATACTTTTAGATAATAAACGTTATGCAGATGCGAAAAGAGCATCTGAAGATGAAACATACAGGGAACAATTATATAAAGAGTTTAAAATCTAGCCAGTGGTTTCTTTATGCCGGAATCGGAACTGGGAGCTGTCAGCTATGTAAAAAATACTGGTAAATCAGTACGGAGAGTCTTTGATCATATTGGTCAGAGGCTCTTTTTTGTACAAAGAAGAACCCCGATCGAAATGATCGGGGTTCCCTTTTAGGAATCTGTATTATTTACCCAAATGGATTATTTAACAGTTACTTTCTTTACATTTGACCACTGGCTGAATACTTTCTTGCCGTCTTCAGATGTTCTGTTGAATGCGTGGAGACCTGCATAGTAGGTTTTTTTCTTCACATTCTTGAATGTTGCTGTTAGATTATTTTCGGTGGTCAGACCCTACCAGGTAAGTACTTTGGATATGGTTGTTGGGTCTTTACATAGAAAAGTAGCAATGTCTTTAAAAGATGTTCCTTTTGCTAATTCATTTTCGATGTAAATTCGGTCATTTAATGTTAAGTGTTTCTGATTTCCTGGTATATATTTACTCATGATAATTCTCCTTCTACTGCTGTCAGAGGGAAATACAACCATAACATTATTGTGTGAAAGAGTAAATATCTACTATGCGAGAGTAAATTCCATCGCCCAGTGGGGCAGTGGAATTTAAGAATTCATTTTAGGGCTCATACAATTATCACAGTAGTATATTGATTTCATGATCTGCATATGCTATAATGTCAGTAGACAAGAGAAACAAGAAATCCATGTAGTTCAACTACAGCAAAAGCCCCGAAGTTGCGACCTTCGGGGCTTTTGATTCCCTATTTGAGATGGAAGGGATTAAATCCATAGGTTCATTACCGACTATTGGTCGCTATCCAACCATTTGATAAGATAATGGCAAATTAAATTGCCAATAACATTACCCATAATAGCGACAAAAAGAGAAACAAGAATTTCCATGTAATTCACCTCCCTCCTGTCACCAGTATCGGAGGCGGTAACATAGCAAATATATCATAATTTAGAACGAATTGAAATACTAAACCCGGCATGAATTAACGTGCTGGGCGTTTTTATTTATTTCAATCCATTCTCTAAAACCGTCAATTTTCGATGGTCAGATTTTTCCGGATCATCTTGGCGTCTGCCAGAGGAAGTTTGGGATAGATAGACGGCTTTTCACATTTCCAAAAAGTATCGTTTGTTTTATACTAAAAGTGAAAGGAGGAATGGATTTATATGCCACAGACAATTCATACACTGCTTATTCAATACTTATCAGAGATACAAAAGATATATGGAGCGCATTTAAAAATGCGTGATTCTATACGGTTCCTATGTCAGAGGAGATTATACACCAGATTCAGACATAGATATAATGATTCTGGTAGATCTTTCCGAAGAAGAAATGGATGCATATTCAGATGCTCTTTCAGAACTTGGATTTAAATATAATGTTCAGCATGATATATGGATGATGCCTGTAGTGAAAAATCAGCAGCATTTTTACCACTGGGCAGCGTCTTATCCGTTTTATTCTAATGTTCAAAAGGAGGGAGTTGTTTTATATGAAGCAGCCTGACTCCGTTGATGTGGAAACTGGCAGAGAAATATTTATTTGCAGAATCAGAGAGCCCATCTGAAGATGAAAATACCAATAAACCAGTGCAGTAATAATTCACAATCAAAACCATCCCGACTATTGAACTCATTCTTATAGTTGGGATGGTTTTATGTGTGGGTAAGAAAATTTATGTTATATAAATTTTAGAATTCTTTTATGTGGAGATTATTATCTTTCTGGTTATTTTCGGTGGTCAGACCCCTCCGGTTCTTTCAGAAGAGACTTACCAGTAGAAAAAGAGGACTGGTGACTGTCTATTTTGATTGAAAAAAGACTATATTCATGATAAAATCATATAGGATGCTACCATAACGGTAGGCGGTTGGCCCTCTACGGAGGGACTGAACCCTCCGATTACATAGAAACCCAAACGGGAATCAACGGAAAGGAGGGCTGAGCCTTATGAGTATTGTTGATTTTATCGCAGTAATGAGCTTTGGCTTAACCTGCTTTGGATTAGGATATTCCTTTGGTAAGGATAATAATAAGACACAGAAATAGCCGCCCCGGTCCTGAGAAAACTGAGCGGCTTTTCTAAAGCTTAACATTTAGTATCGGGCCAACCGTCTATCGGTGGCATCTTTTCTATTAATAATATAACATGACTGCTTTTTGATTTCAAGAGAAAACCTATATTTGATAGTGTAAACTTACTGTAGAAAATTAATAGACAGAGTAATGATTCGCAATTAAAACCATCCCGACTATGTATATTATTCATATAGTTGGGATGGTTTTATGTATGGGTAAGGAATTTTATGTTATATAAATTTTAGAATTCTTTTATGTGGAGATTATTATCTTTCCGATTATTTTCGATGGTCAGACCCCAATGTTGGCACCTGTAGTTGTAGTTTCTGCAGGAGCAACTTCTGTAGCATCCTCTACAACAGGTGCTTCTGTTTCATCTGCGAATTCTGCAGGAGCTTCTGTAGCAACTGCTACGTCAGAACCATCGCTGAACTCAGCAGCCCATACCGGCACATTAGAAGTAGCAAGCATTGCAACTACAAGAGACATACTTAATGTCTTTTTAGCCATGCCCTTCTTTGTGTTTTTAATCTTTGTCATGATTATAGTTCCCCTTTGGGTGGTGTACAGGTTGATTTTGGAGGGAATTTTGTGTGGGGAATCGTGTTTAGACTTGGAGAATAGATGGATTTTGTGATTTATAAGTGGGTAATTATTTGCTCTGACATTAGAAACAGGCAGTTATTAAAAATAAGCCAGATGATTTATCGGATAATTCTTCTGGTTTTCCCTGCCCTGACAAAGTTTATTTTCTTATGGTAAGTATAAAAAATATTTGGTACAATAAAGGCATGCGATAACTGTATCCAGGCAACTATTTATAGGAGGCTTACATTGAAGAAGCGTTTTAATATTACCGGTCCATGTGACAGCAGCAGGCACTATATGGTCAGTCTTTCCAGCCGTTTGCAGGAGATCAAAACTTTAGTTGATAATGGTGACTATTTTGTTATAAACCGTGCTCGTCAGTATGGAAAAACAACGATATTAAAAAATCTGAAAAGTTTTCTCAGCGATGAGTATCAGGTGTTTTCAATCAGTTTTGAAGGCTTTACTTATGATGTATTTCAGAGTGAAAACACTTTTTGCCAAAGAGTTTTTAAGCTTCTTTACACCTCAATGGTTTATGGCAGCTTAAACGAAATTCCTGATCTGATCGTAGAAGAATGCAGATCTATGTTTAGTTCCGGGAAACAGAATATAGATCTGTGGACGCTTTCAGATTTTATATCAAATCTTTGCAGACAGATAAAAAAACCGGCAGTACTCATGATCGACGAAGTTGATCAGGCCAGTAACCAACAGATTTTTCTTGCTTTTCTTGGGACACTCAGGGATCAGTATATTAACAGGAATGAACGTCCTGCTTTTCAGTCTGTTATATTGGCCGGTGTATATGATATTAAAAATCTGAAACTGAGGATTCGACCGGAACAGGAGCATCAGTACAACAGCCCCTGGAATATTGCCGCAAAATTTGATATAGATATGAGTTTTTCGGTAAAAGATATTGAAGGAATGCTTTCGGAATACGCAGATGATCGGAAAATAGAGATTGACCATTTAAATGCTGCCAGAATCATTTACGATTACACAAGCGGATATCCTTATCTGGTTTCCGCAGTTTGTAAAAACATTGATGAACAGGTATTTCCGGAGCATCCGGATTATGCATGGCGCACAGAGGGAATCATGCAGGCAATTCATTTACTGCTGAAACAACCCAATACGCTGTTTGATGACATGATAAAACACCTTGCGGAATATCCGGAGCTGGCAGGGATTCTTCAGAATATTCTTTTCGAAGGTCAGGATTACCCATTTAATGCATATGCAAAGGCATTTAACATCGGCATTATGTTTGGTTTTCTTAAAGATACAGATGGACGGGTTGCTGTTGCAAATAAAATTTTCGAATCACATCTGTATAATTATTTTCTTGCAGAAGAAATTGCAGGAAATACAGCAGAACGTACGGCACTTTCTGATAGAAATCAGTTTATTGTCCATGGGCATCTGGATATGAAAAAAGTGATGGATAAATTTGTACAGTACTATTCAGATATTTATTCGGAATCAGACAGTTCGTTTGTCGAAAAACATGGGCGAAAAATATTTCTGCTTTATTTAAAACCGATCATTAATGGAACGGGAAATTTTTACGTAGAAGCACAGACCAGGGATCTGACCCGTACAGACATTATTGTAGATTACGCGGGAGAACAGTTTATTATTGAGTTAAAAATATGGCACGGTGAAGCGTATAAATCCAAAGGTGAGAAACAATTGGCTGAATATTTGGATCTTTATCATCAAGATACAGGTTACCTGCTTACATTTAGTTTTAATGCGAAAAAAGAAATAGGAATGAATAAAATTATATATCAAGATAAAATTTTGTTTGAATATGTTGTGTAGATTGTTATTGTCCCACTATAGAAATAGTATTATACCCGTTCGGGATGATTTAATATAGAAATATATAAATTATACCCGAATGGGATTTTTTTATATAATTACAGCATTTTCACTACATCGGAACCCGGTTCCGATTTTAGGGTAAACGTATCCCTGCCCTGACAAAGTTAAATATTTTCTGCTGGCAAGTATTTGTTGTGTTTGTTATACTGATAGTAGTGAAACCATTACCAATTAAATGTGATCAAAAAATAGAAAAAGGAGGGCGAAAATCCATGGGATTTTATCTGAACAGTGCAGCACCGGGTGCATTATACAAAAGCGAAACTGAGAACCCTTATTTTGTAGATAAGTCACAGCTGCTGGAAGCGCTGATTCCTTTTGTACAGCAGGGTAATAAACACATCTGCATCACCAGACCGCGGCGATTTGGAAAAACGGTTATGGCAAACATGATTGGTGCCTTTTTTGGAAAAGGCTCCGACACACAGGATATATTTGATGCTTTGCAGATTTCAGCTTCGCCGTTATACGAGGATAATCTGAATCAGCATAACCTTATCTATATAGATTTCAGTAAAATGCCTGCGGAATGTTCTTCTTATACCGCATATATTTCAAGAATTGAAAAGAGATTAAAGATGGATCTGTTAAAGGATTTTCCGGATGCAGAGTGCAGCATGGAAGATGCCTTATGGGATATTCTGGACAGTATTTTTGATGTATATCATGGACAGAAATTTCTATTTGTCATGGATGAATGGGACTATATTTTTCACAGAGATTTTATTTTGGACAAAGATCGGAAACGATATCTTCAGTTTCTGAGTAATCTTCTGAAAGACCATGCCTATGTGTCTATGTCTTATATGACCGGAATTCTGCCTATTTCCAAATATTCCAGTGGTTCAGAACTAAACATGTTCATGGAGTTTAAAATGACTTCCATGGCAATGTTCGGGGAATATTTTGGTTTCACAGATGAGGAAGTAGATGTTCTTTATGATAAATATCTCCATCTATGCAAAAATCCACAGGTTTCCAGAGAGGGCCTGCGTGAGTGGTATGATGGATATTTTACCGCCTCCGGCAAGCGTCTCTACAATCCAAGATCTGTGGTGATGGCGCTGCGGTTCAATCAGCTGTCAAATTACTGGACCAGCTCCGGGCCTTATGATGAAATTTTTTATTATATACGAAATGATATAGAACACATACGGGATGACCTGGCACTGATGATTTCAGGAGAGGGGATCGATGCACGGGTGGAGGAGTTTGCAGCTTCTGCCATGGAGCTTCGGACCAAAAACCAGATCTACTCAGCTATGGTAGTCTATGGACTGCTGACCTATACAAAGGGAAAAGTATTTATTCCCAACAGGGAATTAATGTTCAAATACGAGGAGCTTCTGCGCAGTGAGAAAAGTTTGGGTTATGTCTACCGTCTGGCCAGTATTTCCGACCAGATGCTAAAAGCAACCCTGTCCGGAGATACCGACCGGATGGCTGAGATCCTGCAGTTGGCACACAATACAGAAACACCGATTCTTTCGTATAATAACGAGACGGAACTGGCTGCGGTAGTCAATCTGGTATATTTATCTGCCAGAGACCGATACCGGGTGGAACGTGAAGATAAAGCAGGTAAAGGATTTGTAGATTTCATTTTTTATCCGGAAAACCCGGCAGATACAGGGCTGATCCTGGAATTAAAAGCAGGTCACTCACCGGAAGAAGCAATCCGGCAGATCAGAGAAAAACAGTATGCGCTCCGCTTTAGGGGAAAGCCTGGGGAAAAGGAAAGATACACCGGGCAGATCCTGGGTGTGGGAATCAGTTATGATAAAGACACAAAAGAACACCATTGTAAAATAGAACAATTGTAATAGCAACCATTCATGATAAAAACCATCCCGACTATGTATATTATTCATACAGCTGGGATGGTTTTATGTGTGGGTAAGGAATTCTATGTTATATAAATTTTAGAATTGTTTTATGTGGAGATTATTATCTTTCCGGTTATTTTCGATGGTCAGACCCCTACAGTGTTCCGATACAGTACCAAATCTTTCCGTGTTCCTTTTTCATTAGGCTGCATCAAATAATTTCACCCCTTCTTTCTTTACATTCGCATAAAACGGGTATACATCAACCCAGTTCTGAAAATGCTGCTGACTTTTTGCTATCGGTTTAATATCAAGGTCATGATCCATATTAAAATCAAAAGTTTCTCCTGACAGTTCATGGCGATATTGTTTAATATCCATATCTGACAAGTCCAGGAGAATCATTATATCTATATCAGAATCTGCCTTATAATCTCCCCTTGCATAGGAGCCATACAAAATTACTGTCTTTAAATGATTTCCATATATCTTCCGTAATATTTCGGTATACTGATCTAACAGCATTTTTATTGCTACCGGCATAATGTTTTCTCCTTTCCTACTTCGACACTTTTTCTTTATTATAACCGAACCACTATATCTTTTCTACTGCTTTCACACACTTATTTTCGGTGATCAGACCCTTACGGGCTAACTGCAATCAAAACCATCCCGACTATGTACATTATTCATATAGCTGGGATGGTTTTATGTATGGGTAAGGAATTTTATGTTATATAAATTTTAGAATTTTTTTATGTGAAAATTATTATCTTTCCGATTATTTTCGGTGGTCAGACCCCTCCAGTAAACGTATCTTGCTGAGCGGACTGCTCTTGCAGCAATCTTTATCAGCTTCAAACGAATGGTATCCACCTGTTGCTTTCGCATATTTGCAGGGAGTACCACTCGCCTAAACCAATTGAATAAGTTGTAGGCAAGCATATGAAGTCTCATGCGGTTGGCATTTACTACTTTGGAATGACTGCTGACAGCAGCAAAGTCAAATCCACCTTTGCCCTCTTTTATGAAATTTTCCATCTTGCCACGCCCACAGTAAAACTGGATGACCTGATAAGGTTCCATATCCATGTTTGTAACAATAAAGGTGTACATATGCGTCAGCTGACCGTATGGTTTTTCAATCTTGAAAACCATGCGCCTTGGATAATCCCAGGAGCCGGCCTGATACAGAAATTCACCATAAGTTACAGCATAGCTGATCTGGTCCTCTTTGGTTGCTTTGTATAAATCTTCATCTTTATCCGAAGCAAGAGCCACGAGTGAAGAATTCTGTTTTAAGCGGATGGCATAGGAACAGCCATTCATCTCACAGGTTTTATAAAGTTTGGGAGATGAGAATCCACTGTCACCACGAAGGTATGTTTTGATGCCTCTTTCCAGATATTCCTGAAAAAGGGGTTCCATAAATTTATCAGCATCATTGCTGCAGTGAAGTGTTCCATCACGAAGTTCTGCCTTCAACAGATCCCCGGTCAGACCATCATAGCAGAGCAAAGGATGGTATCCGTGTGCCTGATAATGGAAGTTGAAACCTTCCCCTTCCTGATTGCCGTATGTGCCAAATAAAGTACTGTCCAGATCCAGAAGCATATGCTCCGGACACTTTATGGAATAGATGATATCCCTAAGGCTTTTATCAATGTCATCAAACTGCAGGAGTGTATCTTCATCCATACGGTTGAAAAATCTTGATAGTGTTGGCTGTGAAGCCAGACTGTTCTTTTCAAGAATGGCATTGAAAACAGGATCAATGGCCAGTTCATCAGCACAGTCATCCTCGAAATAGGCTGAGATAATCTGATAAATCATCTGCATCAGGTTTTCATCGTCTTTGTGAAAACGGACTGATGTATCATTGGTTTTAAATTTCTTTTTGATCAGCTTGGTGAAGCCGATCTTTGCAGCGAATTCTTTTATCAGGAGAAGTCCTGCATCGGAGGATAAATCGCCTCCGTCAAAATTTATTTTAATCTGTCTATTGCTTTTCAGTGTGAAGGTGTTTAAAATATCCATAGAGAGACCCTTTCTGCGGTATTTATTTGGATTCGACACTTAAATTTTACCACATATTTGGTCTCTTTTTCTATTCACTTATTAGATGAAATGCAATAAGCAGCTTAAATACAGTAACTATGTGGCTTTCAGCTACTTTCACGGCACAGCTGTGAATAATTCAGGATAATTTATACTTATACATAAAGATTAACTACTTTTGTAGCTTTACTGTATATCCGTTTTCCGTTTACTGTCTTAAAAGCTCTCACATAATAGTTATAAACCCAGTACAGACCTGTTTGGGAATCATAAGCCTTTGTATCTTTCCAGCTTAAAGCAGAAGCTTTTACTGTTTTAGCAGCTGTACCATTTCGGTAAATTACATATCCTGAAACACCGGCTACTTTTGACCAGGAAATCTGTGTACCGCCGTTACTCATTTTGCATGAAATCTTAGAAGGAGCCGGTACAGCTGCTTTCTTTGATTTCACGGATGAAAATTTGGAATATTTGGTCTTTCCGCTTGCAGTGGTTCCGTAAGCTCGAATCTTAAATGAATATTTTACGCCTGGAACTACAGCAGTATCAAAGCTGAGAGTACCTGTTTTCAGTGTTTTTATTTTCTTATAAGAAGACCGGGAATTTGTTTTGCAGTAAATCTGATATCCCTTGGCACCAGGAACCTTACTCCAGGTTAAATGTATTTGGTTTGCAGCTTTCTGGGAAAGCTTCAACGTTGGTGTTACCAGAGGTGTATCTGTCTCCGATACTCTCACCATTATCTGGCACTGGGCCTGGAAATCTCCTGCGGAGGCAGTGATCACAGCCTGGCCATAACCATTTCCCTTGATGGTTCCATCCTCTGAAACAGATGCAATCTTAGGATTACTGCTTGTCCAGACTACATCTTTGACATCATCGGAATTAGAAGGTGTAAAGGAAGGGGTAAGCTTCTGGGTATTGTCTTCATCAATTGTCAGATTAGTCTGATCCAGAGAAATTCCTTCAAGAGGAGTTGTTACTACCGGAATTTCATAAAGGAATGTATTGGAGCTGTCATAATTATCATTGTCATAATTTCCGGACACCCACACTATATTCCGGCCCCATAAAATTGGCTGGGAATCTGTTTGGATGGTGACATTTTTATATAATTTGGACAATATCACATTTCCGGAACCATCCATCAGAAGGTAATGCAGAATACTCTGATCTGTAGTTTCCTCTGAAAAAAGGACTGCGTACTGATTATTTTCAACCGGAATAAGCTTCGGCTCTGTCAGGGTTACTTCAGCTCCTGATGGAGAATATTGGGTAAGCCAGATAAATTTAGAAAGCATGCTGTTTTTATCTGTGACTATCATAAAAATATTTTGGTTAAGGTTTTCATATCCGGTCTGACCATTTACTGCAAATTCATGAGGAACCGATTTTCCTACAGTGATCAGGTTATTTCCAGCCAGAGAAAATCCGGTTACCTGACATCCGGTGTAATTATCACCTGTAGCACCCATGAAAGGAAACAAATCTACCGCCCTATCCTGAGCAATATATCCGCCAGAATATGCTGAAAAGGAGGACAGAATCAGACCTCTGTAATAGGCATCACCATGGTCCAGGAAATATACACGAGAACCATCATTTACAACAAACTGATTGAAAGAATGACTGCAATAAGGCATGTCTGAATCGATCAGGGTCATATTCTGGGTGTTAATGACAAAAGTGATATCACTCTGATGATGAACCCCTTCCATTCCATACATTTCCCTTCCTGTATGGACAATCAGGGTAGAACCAATTTGAGTCATACGCAGAGATGCTGCATCAAAAGGAATGTAAATTCCCTCAAACATATTTGTATATCCACCACTAATATCTGTTGCTCCAAGCAGTTTCCAGGCACGGCTGTACTTGAGAACCCGGGCAGCAATCACATTATTGTCTTCATTAAGGTTTTTCTGCCCTACTGCAACATAAAAGTTGCCATCAGGTGCAGCGTAAAAGCCTCCCCACAATGGAAGAGGAAGTTGGACTTTTGTTACGCCGGTAATATTAAGATCAGAATTGCAGGCTGCATCATATAAAGTCTGATCCTTCCAGGCAACGATATGCAGACATCCTGTCTCGTCCGTATAATAAGAAGTATATTCGGGATTTGCCCAGTTCCAGCTGTAGGATCTGCTGTTAATTCCCATGCCTTTGAGCTGGGAAAGAGCTTTCCTACGTCCAAAAGAAGATTTTTCAGAATAAGTAGAGGTTCCGGCTGTTATTCCCTGACCTGCGCTTTCTACCAGTATGTCCCCTTCTGGAACAGGTGGGATTTCTTTTTCATCTGAAAAAGGTTCCTCTTCTGTCTCTTCTGAAGTGAATTCGTCCGCTATATCATCGAAATCTGTTGTATTTTCGGACTCTTCAGGTGCAGAAAGATCTTCTGCATTTACTTCCTCTCCTGCATCAGCTTCAACATCAGATGAATCTTCCGCAGTCATCGCATAGCCAGGATCCGTAAAATCGCCTGCTCCATACGCAGAAGCAAAATTCATTAATGCCATAGAAGATGCCAATAATAAAGTAATCAGTTTCTTTTTCATTATTTTCAATTCCTCCTTTGCAATTTCTGCATAGTTTCATATTTATATTTTATCAGAATAGTTATTCATTTGCCAGAAAAATTGCATTAGTTATTCAAATATCCTAAAAAGAACCCCGGTCAATAGACCGAGGTTCTTTTTTTAGGAATCTGTATAAATTTACCCAAAGGGATTATTTTACTCTTACAGCTTTTACATTTGACCAGCGGCTGAATACTTTCTTGCCGTCGTCAGATGTTCTGTTGAATGCATGGAGTCCTGCATAGTAGGTTCCTTTTTCTACATTCTTGAATGTCACTTTAACTACATTTCCTTTAACGTTCTTCTTAACCAGTGTGCCATAGTTTACTGGACGGATTTCTCCGTTCACCTTCTTAGCTGCTGTTCCAAGAACTACATCATAACCCTTAGCATCAGATGCCTGTGTATAGGTTACTGTTACTGTAGATCCTTTTGCTTTTACACTTGTGATTACCGGCTGGGACGGTGTGATGGCAGATACTACGAATGGGAATGCATTAGACCACTCGCCGAATACCTTCTTGCCGTCAGCTCCACGTTTCCAAGCATGGCAGTATGCATAGTAAGTACCCTGCTGAACATATTCAAAGCTTCCTGTTGTCTTAACCTGGTTCTTTGTTACTGCTCCATAGTTCTTGTTTGTGATGCAGTCACGGTCTGCAGAGATTACATAGTCATAACCGGTTGCATTTGCAGATTCTCCACCAAGTACTACAGTTGCTTTGTTTCCTGTGATGCTTATATTTGTGATAACCGGTGTTCCGATTGTCTTTCCTGTCTCATCCTCACGTACAACCTTAACTGTCTGGCTTCCTGTGTAGTATTTGGAATCCTTGTTAGCAGTTACTGTTACAGTGTCATCTGCATAAGATACAGTGTACTCTGTATCTGCTACTTTAACGCCTGCGTTGTATACAGTTACAGCTGGTTTCTCGTCTTTCTTGTACTGAGCTTTGTCAAGAACTACCTGTGCATTTGCCATGTCTTTCTTTACAACGCCCCATGTTCCGGTAATTTCACCTTTATATCCGTTGATACCATGAACAGTTACTTTCATAGTCTTTCCGTTGGTAAGATCTGAAATTGCAGAGTAAGTAAGCTTGTAATCCTGATTTTCAACAAGTGTCTTTCCGCCAACTGTTACAGTAACGTTAGGTCTTACCGGCTGTCCTGCAGCATACTCACCATCAGCGATGGTTACATGCTGTTTCATGATTTCATATTTTTTAATATAGAATTTGTAATCAGCACCTTCGACAGTGTAGTAAACTGCATCTGTAGAATCAGTAACCTTCTGTGTACCAGTAAAATTACCTTTACCAACTACCGCAATATGAGCAATACCTCTGCCAAGTTCACTGTCCTCATAAGTTTCTTCTGATTTTCCATATGTATTATCTACATAAACGATTTCATAATCGTTTTCTGTTACATATTTAGCATAGTCTCCGGTAGGTGTAAATACAGCTTTTGCAAATGTATGTGGTTTTCCGTCTACAGCAAAGTATACTTTCTTCTTCTCGCCATTTTTATATTCATACAGAATATCGTTGCGACCAACTGTATATGGAGTACCATTTTCATCATATACTTTCAGCTCACCTTCCAGTGCTCTTGGAGTAATCTTAAATTCAGCATCTTTCTGGCCAGTGAAGTTCTTATTTCCAGCAACTGGTTTCAGGATTACATGTCCTGTTCCAACGTTTACATTTGTGTTTGGATATACGAAATCAAACTGTTTGGAAACATCATTTCCGTTTAAGGTTACCTTGTAGATGGTAGGTTTGATTACATTTCCTGTGTATACTGTTCCTGTGTTTCCACCCGCAAATTCAACTTTAATATCAGCAGCATTTGCAGCTGTGATCTCATAAGTTGCAGAAAGAGTTGTTGTGCTGTCGTAGATACCGTCTGCTGGGTTTGCATTGTCACCAATACCCTGAAGAATAACAGTTGCTGTTCCCACATCTTTGGCATTCTTGTAACCTACAATCTCATAATCAACACCCTCTGTCAAAGGTTCTTCTCCATCCATAACTTTAAGGGTTGGTTTTACAACTGCTCCAGTATAAGTATAAGACTTAGGCTCTACAGTTACTGTGCACTTGGAAAGGTCTCTCTTGGAAATACGAGTAATATTCTCAAATACAGAATCTTCAGACTCGGTTCCCTTATAGTTTTTGTTTGTAATCTGTACAGTTGTGATGATAATACCATCAATCATGTTAGTAGTATTGAATTTGTAGGAAATGGTATAATCTTTTCCTTCTTCCAGTGTCACATCCTTACCATCAACTTTTGCAGTTACAGTAGTCTTAGGTGCATACTGGGAAGCTTTTGTATATCCCTTTACATAGGAAACTTTCTCAGCTGTCTTAGCAGTTGCTTTTACTGCATTGATATCAAAGTGATAAATTTCTTCACAGTGTTCATAGCTCTTCAGACCTTTGATGATAACTGTTCCGGCTTTCTTTCCGGCATCAACACCCTGTACAACTACTTCGTAATTTTCCGGAGACAGAGCTACTGTTTTTCCACCTTCTTTTTTTGTAAATACAACTTTAGATTTATCAATAACTCTTTCTTTACCTGTATAAGTAGCAGCTGTTGTAAGATAAGTTTTGGCATCATCAGTTAATTTATATCCTTCATGAGCAAATGTCTCATTGCCAAGAGTATAGGACATTTTCTGGAAGCCAGTCGTGTTTTTATATTCCCTCTTTGTTTTGGTATCAACTGCTGTAATCTCCAGATCATATGTCTTAGTTCCGGCTTTCGGAGCGTCTAATACCTGAACATCGTAATCTACTCCCATTACCAAGTTCAGCTCTTCGCCTGTTGTTTTATCATAGAAATGTATATTTCCGTTAAAACGCTTATCATTGAATGTTAACACAGTTCCATCATATGGGATACTGCTAATCTGGATGTTTACATTTGCAAGATTTCTCTTGACAACTTTATAGCCATCTGATGTTGTCAGTTTGCCCTGGTCTCTTACAGATTTTGTTACATAGTTAGGAGCGCTGTCCAATGTAACTTTTGCTTTATGTGTCTTATTATCAACAGTAAAGTTTTTTGCATCCTTACTATCTGCTTCTACAGATTTGATTACAGCTGTAGATAATGCAGTTGCCTTAACGTCAGAAATAGCTGGTGTGATTACATTTCCTGTATACTCATATGTTGTATTTGGCTTAGCCATGGATGCTTTGAATTCACCCTTTGTTGCTTCCTTAACCTGAATCTTGTAATCATAATTTAAGCTTCCGGAATACAGTTTTGTATTCTTTGGTGTTGCTGTAATTGTGAATACAGAATCTGCATCTGTGCCATTATCGCCTGCTTTGAGGGTAGAAGTAATATCAAATTCAGAATTATCAAGTTTTGTGCCATCTGCACCAGTGAATTCTGCTACAATCTGCTTTGAATCAGGTGACTGATCTTTTCCATTATATGTTACCATATGACCAGGTGCACCCAAATAGATAAGGCTTGCACGACCAGCAGCCTGCTCACGATTTAAGTCTACTGCTGTAACAGTAACTGGATCACTTTCGTATACCCAGGAATCATTGCCAAGTGTGGGTGTCCATCCATTGTCATATTTATCAGAATAAATACGTAATGTTACCTTTCTTCCTAAATCTGCAGCAGTTGGCTGATATGCTGTAATAGTTCCATCATCTGTATAAACAGGTTGCGGTGTCTGAGCAAGACCATCTACATACCAGGTGTAATAAAACTCATCGACTACGTCGCCGTCTTTATCGTAGAATTCTCCATTTGCCTCTACAGGATTAGTCCAACCTGTCTGAGAAAGTTTAATATCTGTTTTAGATTCAGATACAGCTGTTGCTGCTTCTGCATCTGCTGTAGTATCTGCTACAGGTGCTTCTGTCTCAGCATCATCTGTAAATGCGTCTGCTGTATCTGCTACAGGTGCTTCTGCTTCAGAAGTTACTGCAGCGTCTGTACCGTCACTGAACTCAGCAGCCCATACCGGCACATTAGAAGTAGCAAGCATTGCAACTACAAGAGACATACTTAATGTCTTTTTAGCCATGCCCTTCTTTGTGTTTTTAATCTTTGTCATGATTATAGTTCCCCTTTCCTTAATATAACTATTTTCTTTTTGGGTAAAGATTCCTAGACATAATCTGTCTGTTATGGTTAATAATAGTGCTTTAACCACTTTTTGTCAAGTGTAATGCTTAAGAATTTTACGATTTTTTTAAATTTTCCTGCGTGTTGAATCATTTTATTTCCTTGATTTTTTCCTGCATACCCCCATAATTTGTTACATATTGAGAGTGTTTTCCGGAATTGTCACAAGATGATGTATTTCTATCTGCTTATTTCTTTCTCACAATCACCTTATCCAGATGCCAGATATCATCCACGTATTCCTGGATGGTTCTGTCGGAGGTGAATTTGCCGCTGCAGGCGGTGTTGAGGAGGGCTTTCTTTGCCCAGCCTTTTTCATCTTTGTATGCTTCTTCTACGCGCTTCTGAGCGTCTGCGTAGGAGCGGAAGTCTGCAAGGATGAAGTAGCGGTCTGCTCTGTCTGTGTTCTTGTTGGTGAGCAGGGAATCGTACAGGTCGCGGAAGAGCTCTGTATCGCTGGAGAAGGTTCCGTTGATGAGCTGCATCAGTACCTGACGGATTTCTTCGTCTGTGTTGTAGATTACGTTTGGATCATAGCCGCCGTTGTTCTCATAGTTGATAACTTCATCGGAGCTTAAGCCGAAGATAAATGCGTTTTCTGCACCTACTTCCTCTACGATCTCTACGTTGGCACCGTCCATGGTTCCCAGTGTAGGTGCACCGTTGAGCATAAATTTCATATTACCTGTACCGGAAGCTTCCTTGCTAGCTGTAGAGATCTGTTCGGATACATCTGCTGCCGCAAAGATGATCTCTGCGTTGGATACACGGTAGTTTTCAATAAATACAACTTTGATCTTTCCATTAATAGAAGCATCGTTGTTTACTACATCTGCCACGGAGTTGATCAGCTTGATGATCTTCTTGGCTGTTGCATAACCTGCAGATGCTTTTGCACCGAAGATAAAGGTTCTTGGATAGAATTCCATTTCCGGATGCATCTTGATCTGGTTGTACAGATAGATAACATGCAGGATGTTCAGGAGCTGACGTTTGTACTCGTGAAGTCTCTTAACCTGTACATCGAAGATGGAGTGCGGATCTACTTCTACGCCGTTGTGCTCAAGGATGTATTTAGCCAGACGCTCTTTATTCTTGAACTTGATGTTCATGAATTCCTGGAGTGCTTTGTCATCATCTGCGTAAACTGCCAGTTTCTTTAACTGCGGAAGGTCTGTAATCCAGTCCGGTCCGATATGCTCTGTGATCCAGTCTGCAAGGAGTGGATTTGCGTGAAGCAGGAAACGTCTCTGAGTGATACCGTTGGTCTTGTTGTTGAATTTCTGTGGCATCATTTCATAGAAGTCTTTTAATTCCTGGTTCTTCAGGATCTCTGTATGAAGGCGTGCAACACCGTTTACAGAGTAGCCTGCTGCGATTGCAAGGTGAGCCATCTTAACCTGTCCGTCGTAGATGATTGCCATCTTTTTGATCTTCTCGTAGTTTCCCGGGTATTTTGCCTGGATTTCGAGAATGAAACGACGGTTGATTTCTTCGATGATCTGGTATACACGTGGAAGCAGTCTGGAGAAGAGCTCGATCGGCCATTTCTCAAGTGCTTCGGACATGATGGTATGATTTGTGTAAGCAACGGATTTGGTTGTTACTTCCCATGCTTCGTCCCAGCCAAGTCCTTCTTCGTCCATGAGGATACGCATTAACTCTGCTACTGCTACAGTTGGATGGGTATCGTTCATCTGGAAGGTTACTTTCTCATATAATTTCTTAATGTCGCTGTGTTTCTTCTTATATTTATCGATTGCTGCCTGTAAACTTGCAGATACGAAGAAGTACTGCTGTTTCAATCTCAGCTCTTTACCTGCATAGTGGTTGTCGTTCGGGTAAAGGACCTCTACGATGTTGCGGGCAAGGTTCTCCTGCTCTACTGCTTTCTTGTAATCACCTTTGTCAAAGGAATCCAACTCGAAGTCTACGATTGGTTCTGCATCCCAGATACGAAGTGTGTTTACTACATCGTTATCATAGCCTGTGATCGGCATATCATAAGGGATAGCTTTTACTGCCTGATATCCTTCATGAATGAATTTGTTTCCGCCCTTTTCAGGATCGTATTCTACTCTTACATATCCGCCGAAGTGTACTTCTTTGGCATATTCCGGACGGCGAAGTTCGAATGGGTAGCCGTTCTTTAACCAGTTATCCGGTACTTCGATCTGGTAACCGTTCTCGATTTTCTGTTTGAACATTCCGTAGTGATAACGGATTCCGCATCCATATGCAGAGTAGTTTAATGTTGCGAGAGAATCAAGGAAGCATGCAGCAAGTCTTCCCAGACCACCGTTTCCAAGAGCCGGGTCTGGTTCCTGGTCTTCGATGCAGTTGATGTCGAATCCCAGCTCATCAAGAGCTTCTTTTACTTCGCCATATGCACAAAGGTTGATCAGGTTGTTTCCAAGGGCACGTCCCATCAGGAATTCCATGGACATGTAGTATACAGTCTTTGGATCCTGTTCGTCGTATGCTTTCTGTGTTTCAAGCCAGTTATCGATGATAACGTCTTTTACTGTGTAGCTTACTGCCTGGAAAATCTGCTCCTGTGTAGCTTCTTCAATTGTTTTTCGATAGAGGAATTTTACGTTGTCTTTTACGCTTTTCTTGAATGCCTCTTTCTTGAACATTTCGTTTGTCATTTCATACCTCCCGTAATGGTTTCACTGTTCACTTTATTCTCAGCAATACACCTTGCGGATATTGCCGGTGAACCTCTTCATTCCGTCAACTCTTCTGTTTTCTCATATCAGAGAAATTGGGGGGCAAAGAATCTCCGCCTCCAATTTCCTCTCTGAAATCAGACTATCACAGATAATGATACTCTTTTTTCGACAGTCTGTCATGTGTATAATTGCCGAATTTTATAACATTTTTTTGTTATCGTGCATTGCGAAAGTAGTATATTTCCTGTGAAATACCTGTAACTTATCAGTACCTTGTCAATAATTGATCAAATGTTGTCAATTACAGTTTCTTAACACCCATAGTTACTGCTTCTTTGTTGATGTTCCACTCTTTCACATAACCATCGGTCTCGCCAAGTACCATTTCGTCTGCAAGTACTTCAGATTTGATCTCATCTTCATGTGCTTTCATAACTTCCTGGATCTTGTCGTTTCCATGAGCGTATACTACGATCTTATCCATGACTTCGAAGCCTGCTTCTTTTCTCATGGTCTGGATCTTGCTGATGATCTCGCGGACGAATCCTTCTTCGATCAGTTCAGGTGTGAGGTTTGTATCAAGAACTACGGATGTTTCACCGTCGGATTCAGATACATAGCCTTCTGTCTGTGCTGTTTCAATAAGAAGGTCTTCTTCTGTAAGTTCTACATCATTTCCGTTGATATCCAGTTTCAGGACACCGTTGGTTCTCAGTTCGTTCATTGCTGCTGTTCCGTCAATGTCTGTGAGAGCCTGTTTAATTCCGCCGAGGAGTTTACCGTATTTCGGTCCTACTGTACGAAGCTGTGGTTTGAAGCTGTAGGAGATAAAGGATTCTACGTCATCTGCAAATTTTACTTCTTTGACATTCAGCTCGTCTGCGATGATGTCTGTGTAGAATTTGTCCATCTTCTTCTCAGCTTTTACATACATAGTTCCGATCGGCTGACGGTTCTTGATGTTTGCTGTATTTCTGCATGCACGTCCGAGAACTACGATCTCAAGAAGTTCTTTCATATCTGCTTCGAGGTCTTTGTCGATCCATGCTTCGTTTACAGTCGGGAAGTCGCAGAGGTGGATACTTTCGATAGCATCTTTGTCTACGCTTCTTACCAGGTTCTGGTACATGTCTTCTGTCATGAACGGGATCATCGGAGCTGCTGTCTTGGCGATTGTTACCAGTGCATGGTACAGAGTCATGTAAGCGTTAATCTTATCCTGCTCCATTCCTTTTGCCCAGAAACGTTCACGGCTTCTTCTTACATACCAGTTACTCATCTCATCTACGAATTCCTGAAGTGCTCTTGCTGCTTCCGGAATCTTGTAGTTTGCCAGATCATTGTCTACTGCCTGAACAGTTGTATTTAATCTGCTAAGGAGCCATTTATCCATGACTGGAAGCTGGTCATATTCAAGGTTGTATTTGGTCGGATCGAAGTTGTCGATATCTGCATATAATACGAAGAATGCGTAAGTATTCCAGAGTGTGCTCATGAATTTACGCTGTCCTTCTACAACTGCCTTGCCGTGGAAACGGTTCGGAAGCCATGGAGCACTGTTGATGTAGAAGTACCAACGGATGGCATCTGCGCCGTATTTGTTCAGTGCATCGAATGGGTCAACTGCATTTCCTTTGGACTTACTCATCTTCTGTCCGTTCTCATCCTGGACATGTCCCAGAACGATTACGTTCTTGTATGGTGCTTTATTGAAGAGCAGTGTGGATTCTGCAAGGAGTGAATAGAACCATCCACGAGTCTGGTCTACTGCCTCGGAGATAAAGTTTGCAGGGAACTGCTGCTCAAATAATTCTTTGTTTTCAAATGGATAGTGGTGCTGTGCGAAAGGCATTGCTCCTGAGTCGAACCAGCAGTCAATAACCTCCGGTACACGATGCATTTCTCCACCGCACTCCAGACACTTCAGTGTGATCTCATCGATGTATGGGCGGTGAAGCTCTACTGTCTTGGCTCTCTCATCACCGCTCATCTCGAATAACTCCTGACGGCTTCCGATGGAATGCATATGTCCGCATTCACACTGCCAGATGTTCAGTGGTGTTCCCCAGTAACGGTTACGGCTGATACCCCAGTCCTGAACGTTTTCAAGCCAGTCGCCGAAACGTCCTTTACCGATGCTCTCAGGGATCCAGTTGATTGTATTGTTATTTCTGATCAGGTCATCTTTGACTGCTGTCATCTTGATAAACCAGGATTCTCTTGCGTAGTAGATCAGTGGTGTGTCACATCTCCAGCAGTGTGGATATTCATGCTCGAATTTCGGAGCATCGAAAAGTTTGCCTTCTTTGTCCAGGTCTGTGAGAACCATAGGGTCTGCTTTCTTTACGAAAACGCCTGCGTATGGAGTCTCTTTTGTCAGGTTACCCTGTCCGTCTACGAACTGTACAAATGGAAGATCATAGTTACGTCCGATTCTGCTGTCGTCTTCACCGAATGCAGGTGCGATATGAACGATACCTGTACCATCGCTCATAGTAACGTATGTGTCACATGTTACGAAATGAGCTTTCTTTTTCTGTTTTGCTGCTGCTTCTCCTGCACATGCAAAAAGCGGCTCATACTCTTTGTGTTCCAGATCTGTTCCTTTGTAGGTTTCCAGAACTTCGTATGCTTTTTCACCTTCCTCTTTTGCAAGTTTGCCGAGGACTTTGTCCAGAAGTGCTTCTGCCATGTAATATGTGTATCCGTCTGCTGCTTTTACTTTGCAGTAAGTCTCATCCGGGTTTACGCAGAGTGCAACGTTGGACGGAAGTGTCCATGGTGTTGTTGTCCATGCAAGGAAGTATGCATCTTCACCGATAACTTTGAATCTTACAACTGCGGAACGCTCTTTTACAGTTTTGTATCCCTGGGATACTTCCTGTGCAGAAAGCGGAGTACCACAACGTGGACAGTAAGGAACGATCTTGAAACCTTTATACAGAAGTTTCTTGTTCCAGATTTCTTTCAGTGCCCACCATTCGGATTCAATATAGTCATCATAATAAGTTACATATGGGTGTTCCATATCAGCCCAGAAACCAACTGTGGATGAGAAATCTTCCCACATTCCTTTGTATTTCCAGACACTTTCTTTACACTGTTTGATAAATGGCTCCATACCGTATTCTTCGATCTGTTCCTTGCCATCCAGTCCCAGTTTCTTCTCTACTTCCAGCTCTACCGGAAGTCCATGAGTATCCCATCCTGCTTTACGCGGAACCATGTAGCCTTTCATTGTACGGTATCTCGGGATCATATCCTTGATTACACGTGTAAGTACATGACCGATGTGCGGTTTACCGTTTGCAGTAGGCGGTCCGTCGTAGAATGTATAGGTTTCTCCTTCTTTTCTGTTTTCCATACTTTTCTCAAAGATATGGTTCTCTTTCCAGAATTCCTCGACCTTTTTCTCACGGTCTACGAAATTAAGATTCGTATCAACTTTCTGGTACACAGCTGTTTCCTCCTATTTCTTCTGATAATAAAAAAATCGCCCTTTTTGTAAAAGGACGAAGGTTTCTCTACTTTCGTTATACCACCTGTTACACGGTACGGGCGTCACTGCCGATACATGCATCCTCTAACGGGGATTACCGTCAGCTCTTACACGGCGCAATGCCCCTGGGAACTGAAACTCCGGAGTGATCTTCTCCTGCATTTACTTGCACCGGACTCCCACCATCTCCGGCTCGCTGCTGCTTTCCTCTACAGGTTACTGTCTCCATCTTTGTCTTTGTGGTTATTATGGCCACGGTATGGTAAACCGCAGCGTTTCCATAAAGTTTATTATAAGGGCTTATTTTTCAGGATGTCAAGTGTTTTTTCTTATATTTATAGTTATATAAAATACTATCATTTAATTTTACACAGACGTTGTAAATAATGCTATAATGGGGTAAAATATGCTGTCAGGAACGAACCGTATCACCATTATTTATCAGATAAAGGATTACACTTCATATGTTTAAAGGAAATTTTTATAAAATCATAAAGCAAGGCATGTCTGCCCTTCTCTGCGGAGGACTTCTTTTTTCCCAGCCGGGAATTATTTATGCATCGGAGAATACAGCTGCACAGGTTACGGCTGTGCCGGAGCATTCCTCCACCTACTCCCAGGCTGCAGATACAGACTCTATCAAGGGCTGGCCTGCAGGACCTAATATTGAGGGAGAATCTGCTGTTCTTATGGATGCAGTCACAGACACTGTCCTGTATTCCAAAAATGCAGATAATAAGCTATATCCTGCAAGTATTACCAAAATCATGACTGCACTGCTGGTCTGTGAGAATCTGGATATGAATGACAGTCTCACTATGTCCGAGGCTGCTGCCTACGGCATTGAGGCCGGAAGCTCTACCATTTATGCAGAAACCGGGGAGGTCTTTACTGTAGAACAGGCTGTGATGGCACTGATGCTGGAATCTGCCAATGAAATGGCTTTGGCACTGGCCGAGAAAACCAGCGGTTCTGTAAAGAAGTTCGTTGAGCTGATGAACCAGAGAGCTGCACAGCTCGGCTGTAAACACACACATTTTAATAATCCCAATGGTCTCCATGATGAGAAGCATTATACCACTGCCAGTGACATGATGAAGATTGCCAAGGCAGCCTGGTACAATCCTCTGTTCCGTAAATTCGTCACCACCCAGACCTACGAGATTCCCCCTACCAACAAGCAGCCGGAAACCCGTTATCTGCTGAACCATCACAAGATGCTGGCAGGGCAGTCCTATGCCTATGACGGAGTCCTGGGCGGCAAGACCGGATATACCACTAACGCAGGAAATACCCTGGTCACCTATGCCAAAAGAGGAAACTCCATCCTCATTGCAGTGGTCCTTAATTCCACAAACGGTGCTTTTCCGGACACTGCCTCTCTGCTGGATTACGGATTTAATAATTTTGAAAAAGCAGATTTAAATGTGGATCCGGATCCTGTGACAACTCCATTTCTCCCCTGCGAGAAATATCTGCTGAAAGACAATGGAAACACCAGTCTCTTCCATTATATCAGGCATGTGTATGTTACTGTCCCCACAGGAACAGACACCGGCACCCTGACCAAAAAGCAGTGGGTTCTCAACAATTCTGTAGGCCCTAAGCGTATTAAGAGTAAATATTATCTGGATGACCACATGGTTGGCTACGGTATGCAATATGAAAAGGAGATCCTTTCAGATCTCCTTCTCCAGACTTCTCTTTAATTGTCGTTTCTGACGGAGGAGCTCCTTTCTCTCACGGAGCTCCTCCGTTTCTTTTGTATCTGTAAACCGCAGAGTCTTCACTGCAAAGTATTTGTTCTCGTCCGTCTTATGAATCCGGATTTTTCCCTTGATCAGCCCGTGCTCTCCGCAGGCAGAAACACTGTAATAAACTCTGGGATTGTTCATGAACCAGCGAATCTTGCGCCTGGCAGGTTTGTGACACATGGGGCAGAGAGTGCCGGCCACGCCTCTGTCCTTCATAATCCGTTCTCTGTCGACAAACTCTCTGAATACATACTTATCATAATCCGGATAGGAAATAAAGATTTCGTCCTTTTTCTTCTTTGGATTCTGATACACATCCAGAGAAGGATGGTTGATGATCATAATGTTGCTGATCCTTTTCAGCACTTCTGCCGTATAGTAGGCATCCGCAAGTGCTCTGTGAAAGCCATATTTCTTCTCAATGCGAAGCTCATCAATGGCATGCTCCAGTGCACACCGGGAATCCCCGTCATCCCAGGTAATACTGTAAAGCTTCTGTACATCATAATAGGTTACAGGCCCGGGAAGCTGATCCAGCATTTTATAAAATTTCATATTTCTCTGAAGTTCCATCACATCCTGATTTCCCCAGGTAAAGAAATACCAGTCCCTACCGCACCACTCCAGGAATTCTCCTGCTGCCTGCTCAAAGGATACCCCGTCCAGCAGATCTCTGTAATCCATATGGATCACCTCATGGATGCTGCTGTGGATCCTGTTATATACCTGAGGCCGGATCAGACGATGAAAGCTGTCTGTGATTTCCTTTTTGCTGTTTACCTTCACTGCCCCGATCTCTATGATCTCAAAGGGCAGCTTTTCATTGCGGTTTTTCTTTCCATCAGGACTCTGGTTCCATTCCAGATCAAAGACAATATAATTCATGCAATCATTCCCTGCAGTTTTTTCACTGCAGCTTCTCTCCTAACTCATAAATAGCCTCTATCAGATATTCCTGGAATCTGGCTCCGTCTGCATCCATGAGTACCACATTCTCTTCACTTTCCTCATGCTGCCACCAGCGGAAGTCACAGATGGTTCTGCCTCTGGATGCACAGTCAGAGCATTCCACATCCAGCACTGCCTTCTTTGCCACAAAAAGCTCCGGATGGGTCAGATACATAAAAGGCACAGCATCATGAATGCTTACCTTTCCTCTGTATTTGTTGCCGTTTGCCAGACTATAGCCTGCCATATCCCCGCAGAATCTGGCGATCCTGTTATTGGACTGGCACATTTTCTCTACCTGGGAAGCTGTCAGTGCACATTTCTCAGTAGCATCCAGACCGCACATTACCACAGGGATTCCTGAACGGAATACGATTCTGGCAGATTCCGGGTCTTCATAAATATTGAACTCTGCAGAAGCAGTTACATTTCCTCCTGCTACAGCTCCACCCATAAGCAGAATCTCCTGGATTTTCTCCTTTACCTCGGGGAATACCTTGAGAAGTAATGCTACATTGGTGAGAGGTGCTGTACAGATCAGTGTGATATTCTCGCCTTCAGGAAGCTCTGAAATAAGCTTTTTCATAAAAAAGGCTGCACTTTCCTCTACTACATCCTCCTGAGATCTGGGGATTTCCACGTTTCCCAGACCATTGGCACCATGATAGTCAGATGCCGGCTGCGGATCTCTCAGCAGGGGAGTTTCTGCTCCTCTTGCCACAGGAATAGAAAGCCTGTAAAGGGATACCAGATCCAGTGCATTCCTTGTCACCTTATCTATTGTCTGATTTCCTGTTACAGAGGTTACTGCCAGAAGCTCAAAGGCTTCCGGATGGGCAGCTGCATAGGCCAGCGCTATAGCATCATCTACACCGGGGTCGCAATCCATAATGATTTTTCTTTTTTCCATAATCACTCTCTTTCCGGATCATCTGTTGTTAATCCTGGCTTTTTTTTAAGTTCTTTATTTTAAGATTTTTATTTTAAAATTTTCAATTCATATTCGCGGCTTCCAAGGCCAATTTTTTCTCCCTGATCCAGGGTTGCTTTCCACTCAATATTAGGATTGGAGTCCTTGAAGTGGTCGTGGTGACAGTGCCATCCCGGCTCTGCCAGATGATCTCCAAGCTGACTGTTATCCAGTGGTTTTGCCTTCAGACAGGCATCTGCACAGGCCTGATCCAATGCAATAGGGTCAAAACTTGCAAACATTCCGATATTAGGAAGGATTGGTGCATCATTTTCTCCATGGCAGTCACAGTTGGGGCTCACATCCTGTACCAGTGAAATATGGAAGCACGGACGGTCATGACAGACTGCCTGTGCATATTCTGCCATTTTTCTGTCCAGAAGCTCATTGGCATCACTGTTAGGATTATAAACTGCATCATAATTACATGCACCGATACAGCGTCCGCAGCCTTTGCACTTATCGTAATCGATCACTGCCTTCTTATCCTGATATGTAATGGCATCACTTCCGCATTCCTTTGCGCAGCGGCGGCATCCTCGGCAAAGGTCTTCATTGATAGCCGGTTTACCGCTGGCATGCTGTTTCATTTTTCCTGCACGGCTTCCGCAGCCCATTCCGATATTCTTGATGGTTCCGCCAAATCCGGTAGCCTCATGTCCCTTGAAGTGTGTAAGGCTGATAAAAATATCCGCATCCATAATGGCACGCCCAATCAGGGCTGTCTCACAGTATTCTCCGTTTGCCACCGGCACCTCTACCTCGTCTGTTCCGCGAAGTCCATCACCGATAATGATCTGGCAGCCTGTTGTAATTGTATTAAAGCCATTCAGATTTGCACAGTCCAGATGCTCCAGTGCATTTTTTCTGCTGCCTGGATACAGAGTATTGCAGTCTGTCAGAAAGGGCAGTCCGCCCTGCTCTTTGCACAGATCTGCCACTGCCTTTGCATAGTTCGGACGAAGGAAAGCCAGATTTCCCAGCTCACCAAAATGCATCTTGATCGCTACAAACTTGCCTTCCATATCAATATTCCTGATTCCGGCTGCAATACAAAGCTTTTTCAGCTTGTCAATCTGGCTGGTGCCAACCGGGCATCTAAAATCCGTAAAATAAACTGTTGATTTTTCCATCTGTCGTTCCCTCCTGCTAATTATGATCTCAATCTTATTGTTTATTTATCATATCACATGTCTGTCAATTATGAAATTCATACCATCACATTTTTTCAGAAATCTCTTTCATCCGGTTACTGTTCCCTTTGTTCTCAGTAACTACATCTGTTCATATGCTTTGGAAACTTTCTTATACTCTGCAGGTGCAGTGATCTTCTCCACGATCACATCTCCGTCTTCTGCATTCTGGTAACGGTAAATATAAACACCCTCCTGAATCTCATCCCCTTCGATCAGAGATACTGCCATATAGCTCTGACCTTCCACTTCAAAGGTATCCATAATGGCAAATTCCCGTTCTGTTCCATCAGAGATGGGGATATTGATCACTTCGTATTCTGATGCTGTATTGTCTGTAGAAATTTCTGTTTTTATTTCTTCTTTATTCTCGCTCATTTTTTCCTCTTTTCCTTTATAAAAATTAATAATAATTGCGCCGACCCAAAGCAGCTCCTAACGCTCCTGTCATTTCCGGTGTTGCTATCCCACATTTTAGCAAAACCTGTTAGTGAAGTCAAAAACAATCTGCGGGATCCGCTCTCCCTGAGGCCAAAAAGAAAGCCATGCCCATATGAGCACAGCCTTCTCGTTTTCTTTATTTTTATTCACTTATGCCATGATCGGTTTTAATGCTTCTGCAAGCTTCTCTTTCTCAGCTTCTGCCTCTTCCAGGTTTTTGCCGAGAGTTGTGTAATAGATCTTGATCTTTGGCTCTGTTCCGGATGGACGTACAACTACTGTCTCACCGTTATCCAGCTTGTAGATCAATACATTTGCTGCAGGAAGTCCTGTTTCTTCCGGTTTCTGATAATCTGTTACTTTTACGATGGCATGACCTGCGATCTCTGTGAGAGGTTTGTCACGAAGTCCCTGCATCAGAGCTGACATCTTGTCCATTCCGCTTAATCCCGGGAATTCAAAGCTGTCTACTTTGTTCAGGTAACGTCCGTACTGTGCATAAATCTCTTCCATTCTCTGTTTCAGGGAACTTCCGATGCTTCTGTAATATGCAGCCATTTCACAGATCAGCATAGATCCGATGACAGCATCCTTGTCACGTACATATGGTCCTGCAAGATATCCGTAGCTCTCTTCAAATCCGAAGATAAATCTGTCTACTTCATCTGCTGCTTCAAGCTGTGCGATCTGATCGCCGATCCACTTGAATCCTGTAAGTACGCTTCTGAGTTCTACTCCATAGTGCTCTGCCACTGCATCTGCAAGTGGTGTGGAAACAATGGATTTCACTGCTACCGGATTCTTTGGCATTGTACCTTTTTCGATACGGCCTGCACAGATATAATCAAGAAGGAGTACACCTACCTCATTACCTGTTACCAGCTCATAGGAACCATCCGGGCATTTCATTGCAATACCAACACGGTCTGCATCCGGGTCAGTTGCAAGCATTAAGTCTGCACCTGTTTCTTTTGCAAGATTTAATCCAAGCTCCAGAGCTGCAAAGATTTCCGGGTTCGGATAGCTGCAGGTTGTGAAGTATCCGTTAGGATATTCCTGTTCCGGAACGATGGTGATATCTGTGATTCCGATATCTTTTAATACCTGAGTTACAGGTACAAGTCCTGATCCGTTTAACGGGCTGTAAACCAGTTTCAGTCCCGCTGTCTTGCAGAGACCCGGACGAACCTGACGGGATTCAATAGCTTCATAGAGCGCCTGCTTGCAGTCATCTCCTACAAAACGGATCTTTCCCTGTTCTACGCCTTCTGCGAAGGACATATATTTGGCACCTGTAAGTACGTCTGTTTTCTGGATCTCTTCATATACAATGGCAGCTGCATCGTCTGTCATCTGGCATCCGTCAGGACCGTATGCTTTGTATCCGTTGTACTTAGCCGGATTGTGGGATGCTGTTACCATAATACCTGCATTGCAGTCATAGTAGCGTGTTGCAAAGGAAAGTGCAGGTACAGGCATCAGTGCGTCATAGATTCTGACATTGATATCATTTGCTGCCAGTACGCCTGCTGCTGTTTTTGCAAATACATCACTTTTGAGACGGCTGTCATAGCTGATGGCTACTGTCTGATTGCCGCCCTGTGTTTTTACCCAGTTTGCAAGTCCCTGTGTTGCCTGGCGGACTACATAAATATTCATACGGTTGGTGCCTGCTCCAAGAACTCCACGAAGTCCAGCTGTTCCGAATTTCAGTGCTACTGCGAAACGATCCTTGATCTCTTCGTCATTTCCTTCGATTTTGGATAATTCCGGATTAAGATCCGCATCCTGCAGATCTGCTGCCAACCAGCGTTTGTATTCTTCCTGATACATTTTTACCACTCCTGCCCTTATTTTTTATTATTTTTTGTGTATATTACATAAGATATCTTCACTATACCATAATTTGTTCAAATCAGCAATACAAATTACCAGAACCCATGTAAGACAATCCTATTCCTTTTCATTTTCCTGTTCCAGCAGCCTGAAGGACAGCTCCAGATAGAAAATCTCCTCCGGGTCATCCAAATCCGACTGAAGGATTTCCCTGATCCTGTCCAGTCTGTAGAGAAAGGTGCTCCTGTGTATAAACAACTCCCGGGCAGCCTGGGTGGCACTGAGATGCTGTTCCAGATATACCCGAAGAGTTTCCAGATACTGGGTCTGATTTTTTTCATCCTGTTCCTTTAAATCCAGAAGCCCTTCATGGCAGATCATATTTCCCGGTAGTCTCCTGGTAGTCTGTTCCAGAATATAGGTCAAGGCTACCTGATTAAAATAATGGATCCACAGATATGGCTTTTTACGGCTGCCTACATCCAGGGCTGTTTTCGCCTGTATATACTGTCTCCGCAGATTCATATGTCCGGTCATCACTCTGCTGTAGCCAGCCTTCAGATAGGTATCTCTGATAAAATAGATCAGTTTACCGGAAATTTCCTCCTGATCCATCCCCAGTCTGGTAAGGTTAAAAAACACTACGATCTCATCCTGATACAGAAAGCATACAGAATCTTCAAACTTCTTCTTAATATAACGAAAAACAGCCTTTGTGGAAAGATTCTGCTGATTCAGATAAGTAATCTGCAAAACCAGGCACATGTATTCATGATTTCCGCCCCATCCCAGTTCACCAAGCTGTCTGCTGACCCGCATATAGTCTGCTGTACGGTCCGAGAGAAGCCGGATAAAAATCTGTTCCATATCCTCATCCGGATTTGTCTCCTCTTCCTGAGCCAGCAGAAACTCCAGCTTATCTGTGAGAATATCCAGCACACAGAAAACTCCCTGGGTGATCTCCGTCTGGGTTTCTGTCAGGATCAGCTTGTGTGTTACTTTTTCATCTACCAGAAGATTTCTACTGATAGAACGGCACCCACTGGTATGATCCCAGTGCTCTGTATACATTTTTGACGACAGATCTTCTCCTCCGGCTTCCGATGATGACGCAAAATCCAATCCCTTTACAGCAAGAGAGTTTTGCAGAAATTCCGAAGTTACCTTCAAAAGTGACTCCATCCCTGCATGTTCTACCATCAGATTGTGGATTTTCCGCTCCCACTCATCTGCAGCATCAAAGATTTCCTGAAGATCATTCATAAATCCATAAATTTCTTCCATTCCTTCCAGGACTATTTCCATGTATACCAAGGTATCCGGAAGTTCATTAGATATCTGCAGCCTTTCAGTGTCGGCTTTTCTGCTTATGATCCAGAATGTTTCCTCTGTATCTGATGCCCTTTGCACCAGGTCAGCAATATGCTCTCCCTGGATCAGATATACATGTTTCTTTTGAACAATTTTTTTCTCCAAATACAAAAAAGGGCGCAAATATCCGTCTGTGCCGGATAAATTTCCCTTTTTTAGAATTTTATATTTTTCCTTTATTTTTTCGTACAAGTAAACTGATGAGAGCCGCAAGCCTCCATCCTCCTTACACAACAAACGTTTTGGCAACCTCCACTGCCTCAATGCAGTTTTCCGTATAGGCATCCGCTCCCATATCCTTTGCCAGCTGCCTGGTTACTGCACCGCCTCCGACCATAATTTTAAATTTACGCTGATCTTTACTGCGTTTCAGAGATTTCACCACCTGTTCCATTTCCGGGATGGAGGTACTCAGCAGAGAGGAAATACAGACGATGGACACATCCGGATTCTCCTTCACAGCACGCAGAAACTGTTTTTCGGAAATATCTACTCCCAGATCGATCACCTTAAAGCCTGCGCTGCGAAACATAACAGCCACCAGATTCTTGCCCACATCGTGAAGGTCTCCCTCCACAGTTCCCAGTATTACAGTTCCCATATTTCTCCTGTTAAGCTGCCCATCCTGCTCTTCCAGAAGTTCAAAGCCCTTACGCACGCTCCGGGCTGCAGCAAGTATCCGGATAATGTCTGCACCCTTGGATCTGTAATTTTCTCCCACTATTCTCATTGCCGGAGTCATAGCTTCCTCCACAATCCGGGCTGCAGAAATATGCTGATTCACCGCCTGGCGAACCAGCTTCTCTGTTTCACCCGGATTCCCCTCCTCGATGGCATTTTGTATCTGCTCAAGTATTGTCATATGATCAAGCCTGCCTCTAATTCTTCTTGCAAAAACACCTCCGCCCCGCGGCGAAGGATTTTCTCTAATTTTATCACAGCCACCTGCTTTTTACAAGTCAAGCGGATATTCGCAATCCGCTGCTTATTTCTTTTCGCAATTGAAGCAGGGGACTTACTTGATTCGGTAAGAATGTGGCTGTTCCTTTACACTGTTCCTCTATTCCAGAAGATAGCAGCTGGTGTAGGAAATAGTACAATCTCCGTAGTAATATTTCAGCCCATTTGCCTGGCATACCTGGGTCACCAGCATTCCATAGGCTTCCATAGATGAAAAAGCCTGCTTTGGAAATCTGCAGGGAGCATCCGGATAGGTACAGACCTTACATTTGGTACAGCATCCCGCACCGATCGCCAACATATCCGGATATATTTCCCTCAATTTCTTCTCAAACTCTGAAAAATAGTTTTTATGTCTGGCCTCTGTTTCCATCATGCCTTCGCCATCCAGGGCATCCTCCAATTCTCCAACCGTCTGAACAATAATACCATTTTTATACTGCCGGACCCTGGCCTCACATTCCTCCAGCGAACCGCAGCCCGGAGGACAGCTCCAGCATTTATCATATTTATGGCAACTGCCTGAGGCACACATCTGCCGCACCTCCGGCTTCAATTCAATGGTGTCACAATCCAGCAGCACCACATGGGAAAAGCCCTGCTCCATTCCCATTTGCTCTAATTTTCTGATGTCCATATTACAATCCCCCTTGCTAATCTCTTGTATAATCTATATCAATTCGTGTCAGGCGGATAAAATCATTCACCTGTCTCAAAGCCCAGCTCATCAATAAAATAATCCTGAAAATCAGCCGATGCAGCCAGCTCCACAAATTCAATCTTTCTCACCAGCTCATCCATCTCCAGCATTTCCTTCTCATTTACAAGTGCGATTTTCGCACCCTCACCAGCAGCATTTCCCACTGGCTTCACTTTCTTCACAAGCGTGGCCGGAAGCAAGCCAATTTTCCCTGCACTGACCGGATCCATATAGTTGCCAAAAGCACCTGCAATATATACCGAACTGATGTCATCTTCTGTAATCCCAAGTCTCTCCATAAGCATCCGGATTCCCGCTGCAATGGCAGCTTTCGCAAGCTGAACCTCTCCGATATCTTTCTGAGTCAGATAAACCCCTCTCTCGTTTCCGGCCTGCTCCGGGGGTACCAGAATAAACACACCTTGCTTCTCCTGCCCGCCGCTCAGCATACCATTCTCATCCAGCATTCCAGCATCCAGAAGCCCTGCCACCAGATCGATCAATCCCGAACCACATAAACCAACCGCTGGCTTATTTCCAACAGTTGTATAGCTCCACTTTCCATCCTCATACTTCACATGATCCACAGCCCCAGCCGCGCCACGCATACCGCACTCAATCTTCGCACCCTCAAAAGCAGGTCCGGCCGCAGTAGAACAGGTCACCATCCGCTGCCTGTTTCCCAGAACCATCTCCCCATTCGTTCCGATATCGATCATCAGAGAAACCTCTTCCTTCAGATCCTGTCTGATTGCCAGCAGACAACCACAGGTATCTGCGCCCACATATCCTGCAATATCCGGAAGCAAGATCAACTCTGCACGCTCCTGCACAGCCAGACCGTAATCCCCCGCATTCAGCACCAGCCTCTCACTCACAGCCGGAGTATAGGGTGCATGCACCAGCGAAGCCGGAGAAATCCCCAGGAACAGATGATGCATACAGGTATTTCCCACAACACACACCTGAAAAACATCCTCTCTCCTTATCCCTGCATCCTCTGCCAGGCTTCCCAGCATCTCATTAACCGCTTCCCGAACACACATACTCAACGCTTCTGTTCCATGCTCCAGCCCATAATTGGCCCTCATGATTACATCCGCACCATACTGTGCCTGGGGATTCATCCTGCTCTCAACTGCCAGAGTCCTACCATCCGCACCATCCAGCAAATACCCTGCGATGGTAGTCGTCCCAATATCAAACGCTGCCAGACACCTCTGACCAGCTTCCTTCCTCATTTCCAGAATTCGCCGTCTATTGTAAATCACATACCACTCACCAGAATCCCTGCGCATCCCATACAATTCACCTGCAAGCTTCAGATCCACCTCCATCTGCCCCGGCTCAACCTCACCATCTGTCTCCGCCAGCGTATCCAGCAGCCTCTGCCAGTCCGACCGCTTCTCCCCGGTTTTCGCCTTCCCCAGCTCAACCCGAGCCATCCGTAGTCCCGGTTCAAACACAACCTCTCTGTTAAATCCATCCGTCAAAATCTTCTCATTGCCAGCCCTGTCCAATGTCTCCACTACACAAGTCTCACCCTCACCAATCCGCATCTGACACGCCTTAACCACTTCACCATTCATCTTAACCAGACACTTCCCACATTTCCCCAAACCGCCACAAGGCGCATCCGGCCTCAGACCCGCCTGAATCTCCGCTTCCAGTACCGATGTCCCATACTCCACCTCTATCTCAACACCCTCACGCACAAACTTAACCCAAGCCATAAAAAAACCTCCCACATATCCAATCCAAACATCACAACAGTCAACGGCCAGCTCAGAAAAATATTTTATTTCATGTGCATTTGCAGGGGTCTTAGATATTCTTAGTCCTCAGAAATCTGCGTTATGAGCAGACTGTATCACTGTCTGAGCGAAGTCGGAGACGGAGCGAGTTTGAGAAGTCTGCTCATGCCCTTAGCAGATTTCTGAGGGCTTAGAATATCTTAGCCCCCGAAACCGCACATGAAATAAAATATTTTTCTGAGCGTCCCTTTTCCATTATAACACGTTCTAAAAAATTCCAAAATACAGGAAAGGACCACTCCACAGAGCAGTCCCTCCCCCATTATGTTTTCATGTTATATCTATACCTGCACAAAGCAATCAGATCAGGCCACCAACTTTTTAGCCAGTGAAGCCGCACTAGCCGCATCATCTGAATAACCATCTGCCCCAATCTCCTCAGCAAAGGCCTCTGTGATTGGTGCACCGCCAACCATAACCTTAATATTTCCTCTGAAATCAGCTGTATTTAATGCCTCAACGGTCTCCTTCAGTGCCGGCATAGTAGTTGTCAGCAGAGCTGAAAGAGCAATGATCTTAACATCCGGATTCTCTTTATAACACTCAATGATCTTGGCAGCCGGAACATCAACGCCCAGGTCGATCACTTCAAATCCGGCACTTTCGATCATCATGGCAACCAGGTTCTTGCCGATATCATGAAGGTCACCGGAAACAGTGGCAATGATCACCTTTCCAAGTGCTCCTGTAGAGCCGGATGCCAGATGTGGTTTCAGAACATCAACGCCTTTTTTCATTGCACGTGCTGCAACCAGCATTTCCGGAACAAAAATCTCACCGTTTTTAAATTTCTCACCAACTATGGACATTGCGCTGATCATACCATCATTCAGGATCGCAACCGGATCATCACCTTCATCAATGGCTTCCTGTACAGCCGCACCTACTAATTTTGCTTTTCCTTTTTCAACTAATTCCGCAACTTCATTTATTTTAGACATAATCAAAACCTCCTGTTATTTCTTAAGTTCAGATTCTAACCATTTCATTCATTTACACAGTTTCTGCAGATTCAGCTTATTTCTTCTTTTCTGTACCAATTAAGCCTTCTCTGTAAGCTCCTATATATTCCATACAATAATCATCCAGACCAAGTAATGCTTCTGTTGCATAAACAAGTCCCAGCATATCCTTATTTGTAGGATCCATAATACCGCTGTCCAGACCTGCATTCATTGCAAGTACCAGAAAGCCATAATTGATCAGCTTACGAACCGGCAAATTAAAGGAAATATTACTGATCGCAGCTGTAATATGAATGGTTGGATACTGTTTCCGAACACTTGTGATCGTTTCAATATTTGTATCAATACCATCCTCAGAAGTACAGAGCATCTCAACCAGAGGATCAATATGAATCCTGTCAGGAGCAATTCCGTATTCCTTTGCTTTTGCCATAATCTTATCAAAAACCTTCAGACGATCCGCTGCGCACTTGGGAATTCCTGTATTATCACTAAGCAGCGCGATTACCTGCCAGCCCTCATTTCCAGGTTCCGCCATAATCGGGAAGATCGTATCGATTTTATGTCCCTCTCCTGATACAGAGTTAAAGATTCCGGGTTTTTTGCAGAATTTATAAGCCTGTGCCAGAACATCCGGACTCGGGCTATCAATAGAAATCGGGAGATCTGTAACCTCCTGTATACAGTCGATCATCCATTTCAATGTTTCCACTTCTTCCGCTTCCGGAACAGAAGCACAACAGTCAATAAAGGTAGCTCCGCTTTCTGCCTGAAGCTTTGCTCTTGCCTTGATAAATTCAGAGTCTCTTTTCGCAATTGCTTCTGCAACAATCGGGATAGAACCGTTAATTTTCTCACCAATAATAATCATTTCTCAAACACCCCCGTAGCATCATCCTCTGTGACACCTGAAATTTCATCCAAGTGTCAGACAGATATTTGTATTCCGTTTTACCATTGGCAAATACCTGAAGTCAGAACATAATCTGCCATGGAAGTCTTGTGGATTCAGATGCCTTGATGCCAAATTTTTCCTCATTCAATCTGTCAATAGAATCGCAGAGTGATTTGTAAACACCCGGATAAACAGAACCAGGACCACCCTGGGCAATACACGGAATAAAGTATTTATTTCCACACTCTTCGCATACACGGCGTACCACTGCATCACAGTTCTCATCTGTCCAGCCTTCAAAATCAACTGCACGGTTCTCAATACCACCCATAAAACTGATCTTTCCACCGTATTTCTTGATCAGTTCCGGAAGGTTATTGGTTTCCATACATCCCTGCCACACATCAATTCCCATCTCGATCATAGAAGGAACCAGAGTTGCAGCATAACTGTCAGAATGATGGACTACCAGTTCTACTCCATGGCTGTGATAATAACCATAAATTTCCTTATATGGCTCAAGTAAAAATTCATCAAACATTGCCGGGCTCATAAATGTGCTGTCCAGTCCACCCCAGTCATCATGATGGAACAGCATATCCGGATGAAGGTTAGAACAAATTCCCTCAGCCAGTTCCAGCTCCCACTCTGTCAGATACTTGATCAGATCATGCATCTCATCCGGATTGGTAATATAATAAACCAGTGCATTGCTGATCTCACACAGATGATGAGTCTGTTCAAATAATCCAGGTGCAACGAAAGCTGCCTTAAAAGCCTGCTCACCGTCAACTGCATCATACTGGGCTTTCACCATATCCCACTGATCCTGAGTAAATTTCAGTGATGGTGCATGTACATAATCCTTCCAGTCTTCAATATCCTTTACTACAATTTTATCAGGGGTATGTACAGGAAATGCTCCCGGTACTCCCTTTGGAAAAGTGTTGGTTACACCCCATGCATTCACCACATTTTCCTGTCCCGGCTGAAGAAGCGGGCTCGCAAACATAAATGGATGAAACAGAAGCTGTATTGCCTCATACTGATTGACAAATCTGTCAGGATTACCGCCTCTTATAACTTCCAGCATATTTTGTTTTGGTGTTAACATATGATCTACCTCCTCATATCATACCGAAAATGCCCCCACATTTCCGCGTTTCTTTGTTTATTTTGTCGTTCTTTATCTTGCTTTCGATAATTCCATTGTATCATTTGTATAGTTTAAAATATATAATCAGATATGTGGATTTTTCACACCTGTATTCCTACAATTTGTACGAATCGAATTCTCCATCTTTATGTTACGTACCACTCCACAAAAAACATTTTCCACAGCCCCTTCTATTGCGGTTTTTCTGTAAACTCGTTATAATTTACATATAAATATAACGTAGGCGGTGATTTAAATGTACAAAAAACTCTTGCTCCCTTTTCTGGTTTCTGTCAGTCTGATGAGTGCTTCTCTATGTTATGCCTCAGAGGGCCAGGGAATGCTTTCTCCCTCTACAGGCTCCTCTGACAGTGTGTTTGGCGGCTCCTCCTCCGATGAGTCCGAACCGGTGACAGATGCCAGACTTCAAGCCCTTTTAAACAAGCTTCAAGTACAGTTTCCCACAGACAACGGAAGCTGGTCTGTATATATATGTGACCTTCCGGGAGAATCAGAAGGCGGCCTGAATGCAGGTTCTATGCAGGCCGCCAGTCTGATCAAGCTCTATATTATGGGCGCTGTTTACGAACAATACGACACCATTATCAGTCAATATGGTAAAGAGGCTGTGGATTCTGCTCTGTATTCTATGATCACTGTCAGCGATAATGACTGCGCCAATACGCTGGTAAATGATCTGGGCAACGGCAATTCCTCTGCAGGCATGCAGGCTGTCAACAGCTTTTGCCAGACTCACGGATATACAGACACAAGCATGGGACGCCTTCTCCTTGCAGATACCTCCACAGGTGATAACTATACCTCTGCAGAGGATTGTGCTGATTTTCTGAAGGAGATTTATGACGAAGAGGATTCCGATTTTTCCCATGCATCAGACATGTATGCTCTTTTGAAGGCTCAGACAAGACGCAACAAAATCCCCGCACAGCTGCCCCAGGGAGTAAAGGTGGCCAACAAAACAGGAGAACTTTCAGATGTGGAAAATGACGCAGGTATTCTCTATGATTCCGAAAATGACCTGGTGATCGTGTTCCTGTCCCAGAATCTGGTCAATGCTTCTGCCGCCCAGAACACAATTGCTTCTCTCAGCAAGGAAATCTATACTTATTACAACCAATAAAATATCAGGTCAAAAACTCAAGCTTTCGACCTGACACCAGAATAAAAATTCAAAGGAGGTTTTTACTATGAAGAAGAAAAAATTTTGCTTACCGGTTATTGCCACCGCAGCACTTGCACTGTCTTTTTCCGCCACTGCCCATGATGCCCAGGCTTCTGTCAATACTTATCAGGTAAATGTGCCAACCGGATACCTGGCTCTGCGAAACGCAGCCAACGCAGATGACAGTAACATTTTCGGACAGCTTTACACCGGAGATCTGGTAGAAGTTTCCGACTACGCAATCGCTACCGGATACTGGTATGTTTATTCTCCCAAATATGATACTTTCGGTTATGTAAACAATGACTATCTGAATGCTATCAATTCCTCCTCCGGATATTACTATGATTCCCAGTGGACTGTCAGCGTAAGCACTGGTTATCTGGCCCTTCGCACTGACAAGGCTTATAATTCCTCCAATGAAATCGGGCAGCTTTATACCGGGGATACCGTAAGCGTCTTCAATAGCAGCGATCCCGCTTACTGGTATGTATATTCACCCAAACTTAACCAATATGGTTATGTAAACAAAGATTATCTGACCGGCGGAGTTGTTGGAGCCGTAGGTACTGTCTCTCTTTACGCAGGGGAAACAAGGGTTGTCAATGTTGCTACAGGATATCTGGCTCTCCGCAATATGAAGGCTTATGATTCCTCCAATGAAATCGGGCAGCTTTATACCGGGGATACTGTTCAGATTCTGGATACCAGCGATGCACAATACTGGTATGTATATTCGCCCAAATATGATCTCAACGGATTCGTAAACAAAGACTATCTCAGCGGCACGGCTTCCTATTCATCCAGAATTGTACGCGTTTCCAAAGGATATCTGGCTCTCCGTTCCTCCAAGGCTTATACCACAGCCAACGAAACCGGGGAACTTTATACCGGAGATACTGTAGAAATTATAGATACCAGCGATCCAACCTATTGGTATGTATATGCCCCCAAATTGAATAATTACGGTTATGTAAACAAGGATTATTTGTATTGATCTGACAGCTTGATACAGTTTGATTCGACCAAAAAAGAAACTGCATATTCTGTGATGTCTGCCAATTTCGCAAACATCATCTGAACATGCAGTTTCTTTTATTTCCACACACTGATAAGCGGGCGTCTCAAAAAAAGTTATTTTATAAATTTTATTAATTAATAGTTATCAGCATGATGGTTTCTATTTCATTTTCATCAGTAATTTCCGCTGAAAAACTTACTGTCTTTTGGCAGCTCATAATCTTTAAAATAAGCTCCAAAATCAATTTTCAAATAATTACAGAGATTGGCAAGCTCTACCATAGTATTGTCATTGACCGGAATGCCATTCTCTCTGCGTTCTTTCTCTGCCAGCACTTCTTTCTCACCGTGAGTATAAATCTGCTCTGCGCCCTCAGCCTTGGGACTCTGGCGAAGAGTTTTCAGATATTCTGAGAAATGCGCCTTGATATCATCTGCATTGCCGAAGATTGCAGGGTCGATCGCTGCAAATCCATGGCAGATACCTGTCTTGTCTTTAAATGTACAGCATTTATCAGAAGTAACACCCATAGAAAGAATAGAACTGAAAATCTCACAGAGCATTCCATATCCATAACCTTTATGGCTTCCATTTACCTCTTTGTTGCCGCCAAGTGGCATAATTCCGCCGCCTTTCTTGCCGACAATGTTTGCAAGTACAGCCGGTGCATCCGTACTTTCATGTCCGTCTGCTCCCAGAGCCCAGCCCTCAGGAAGCTGTTTACCTGATTTATTATACATTTCCAGTTTTCCCCTGGTTACAACTGTTGTGGAACAGTCAAAAAGGAAAGGATAGGGTTCTGCAGGCATTGCTACTGCAATCGGGTTGGATCCCAACATTGCCTTACGTCCAAAGGTAGGTACCATGATCGCTTCTGAGTTCGTGCATGCCATTCCAAGCAGCCCCTGTTTAGAAGCCATTTCCGCATAATATCCTGCAATACCAAAATGATTGGAATTTCTTACTGAAACAAAACCAACCCCTGTTTTTTTCGCTTTCTCAATTGCTTTCTCCATTGCAAAATGACTGATCAGCTGTCCCATACCATCATGTCCGTCGATCACAGCTGATACAGGTGTCTCAAATACAACCTCCGGTTTTGCATCAGGATGGATGGTTCCTTTCTCAATTCCTTTATCATATCTTACCATTCTCTGCATTCCGTGGCTCTCAATCCCGTACAGATCTGCGGTAAGCAAAACATCTTTAATGATATTTGTCTCTTCTTCATTAAAACCAAACTTACGAAATACATCGTGACAAAAAGTATTTAATGTGTCATAACTCCATTTTACATATCCCATAACTGCAAAGCCCCCTTGTAGTATTACCTCTTCCTATATTGGTTATACCAATCAATTTGTTAAAATAATTATATTACCATCGCTTTTAAAAATCAACTGTTTTTTCTGATTTTATTTTTCTTTTTTTCTATAACATAAACAGGGTGAGTAATTCTAAATGAATTGCTCACCCTGCTCTAGAACTGCCTGCTTCACAGCAGCTCCCCTTCATTATTTTTTTAATTTGCTTCTTTTAAAATTGCAACATCATATGGTTTTAATTCAACAACATTCTCCACTGTTTCATGTGTGATCATGTTCTCATATGACTGCTCCATTGAAACTATAACTGAATGGTCATTATAGTTCAAAATAAACAATGCATCATTTGTTCCATCTGTAGCATCTACAACTTCTACACCATCAACTTTATATAAATCCATATCAATCCCTGCTTTTCTTCCCAGATAAACAGCCAACATTTTCATGGCTTTTTCATCCAGATCGCAGCCCAAATAATATACCTCACCTTTTCCTGTCTGATTTACAGTCATGCAGGCCTCACCTGCATAAAAATCAGAAGTATATTTTCCAATTACTTTTGCAGTAACTGGTTTCACTATATCACACCACATGTGAGCCATTCCATTTCCAAACACACCTGTCGTAGCAGTTGTTTTCTCCAGAAGCGGATCATAATCTTCTACCTCTACACCGGCTAGGTCTGCAAATACGCCTGGTACAGTTTCTGTAAGCATGTTATTGTACATATCTTTGATTCCACTTCTGAATGAGAACAGAACTTTTCCACCTGCCTGTGCATAAGACTCAATGTTCTTCTTTCCTTCATCTGATACCATCATCAGCATTGGTGCAAGGACAAGAGCATATCCATCTAATTCTTCTTCTGCTGTCACGAAATCTACCGGAATTCCCATATTCCAGAATGGGCGGTAATAATCAAGCAATAAGGAATCATAGTATAATCCTTCTACCTGACGATGGATGGACTGGCTCCATTCACTGTCAAAGGATTTAATGATCGCAACACGTGCTCTCGGCATCAGTGCCTGATAGCTCTTACTTAATTCTTCCATTTCTTCTCCCACCTGGGAGATCTCAGCATATCTTCTGTTTGGTTTTCCATCATGATTCAAAATACCATGCCAGAGTTCTTCTGTTCCAAACGGACATGCTCTCCAGCGGAAGTATACAACTGTATCAGCTCCATTTGCTACAGACTGATATGTCCACAGACGGAGTTTTCCAGGTGTTGGTGTCGGACCCATCTTGCTCCATCCACAGGGACCGGACTGCTGTTCCATAACCCAGAATGGTTTCTTTTTATAACTTCTTAGTAATGCATGGTCTCTTGATACTGTTTCCGGTTTTGCTTTTCCCCACTGGAATTCAATGTAATTATCCCATGTTACGAAGTCAAATTCTTTGGATAACTTAAAGTAGTCGATTCCTGTTCCTGAATTAATTGCAGCATCCAGAAGATTACTGGTTATCGGAAGATCAGAATATTCTCTGATCGTCTTTACAGATTCTTTTGTAAAATCAATTACAGAATCGCTGCAGAAACGATAATAATCTAACAACAGTGCAGGATTCTGTCCCTGTGTGTCATGGCAGGTATCATAGCAGGCTCCTGCCTTCGGGATGATCAGTTCATCGAAGCTTCTGTATATCTGACTCCAGAAAGTAGTTCCATATGTTTTATTCAGATTATCAATGGTACCATATTTCTCTTTCAGCCAGTTACGAAAACGATTTTCGCAGGATTTACAGTAACATCTGGTTGTATTTGACCAGCCCAGTTCATTATCTACCTGCCACGCCTCAATTGCAGGATGTTTTGCATATCTCTTTGCAATAAGAGTATTTAATTTCTTTGTTTTTTCTCTGTAAATCTGGCTGTTAAAGCAATAATGTTTTCTTGTTCCGAAGAGCTTCGGATTACCATGAATATCATTCTGGAGAATATCCGGATACTTATCTACCATCCACTTAGGAGGTGTAGCAGAAGGTGTACACATTACAACCTTAATTCCGTATTTCCCAAAGAAATCCAGTGCCTCATCCATCCAGTCAAATTCATATTTTCCTTCTTCCGGTTCATAAATGCTCCATGCAAATTCACCGATTCTGATCACTTTGATATTTGCTTTAACCATCATCTCCGCGTCTATTTTCCAGAGCTCTTTGTCCCAGTGTTCCGGATAATAATCTGCACCAATTCTCATGGTATTTTCTCCCTGTTATTGTCCAAAATTAAATTTCACAGATTTTAATGCTTCTTTGCAGCTGCAGTCACCTGTATATGCAATATATGTAATATCCTCTTCTACAAAATCATCTTTTTCTTCTGAATAATAAGCCATATCCTTTGAACTTACCTGAAGAGAAACTTTCTTTTCTTCTCCCGGCATTAATTCTACTCTCGCGAAATCTTTCAAGATTTTAACCGGACGATCTACAGCACTTCCCTCACATCCGATATAAAGCTGTACAACTTCTGCGCCTTTTACATCTCCTGTATTCTTTACATTAACAGAAATCTTTGCTGTTTTATCAAATACTTCAACTGTCGGCTCGCTGATGTCAAATGTTGTATAGGATAAACCATAGCCAAACGGATACAGAACAGGAATGTTTTCTTTATCCATCTTGCAGTAGCCATGATAATATTCATACTCTGCATATGTGCAGTCAGGATCAAAATCAGGATAGCTGTCTTCGGAAAGTGCTACTGTATATGGAAGTTTACCGCTTGGGCAAACATCACCGAACAGAATATCTGCCAGTACATTCCCGCCTTCCATTCCACTGTAGAAGGAGAAGATAATTGCAGGAACATCTTTTTCCCACTCATCGATCAGGATTGCACTGCTTCCGATAATGGAAACGACAGTATTCGGATTCACACCCTTTACACCATGAATCAGATCGATATCTCTCTGATGAAGTCTCATGCTTGCTCTGTCTCCGCCCATTCCGGCAATATCACTTCTATCAGCCAGATATTCTCCTTCATCGCTATGGATATAACCGGCAACGATCACTACTGCATCAGCATCTGCTGCAAGTTCTTTTGCACGTTCCAGATCACTTCCGTCATTATAAAGGATCTGTGCTTTCGGCATTTTTTTCATCAGGCCTTTAAATGGCGTAACTGTATAATATGGATGAACCTTACTGGAACCATGGTCGCCGATATTTTCTGTATCTCCCAGTACTCCAAGAACTACGATCTTCTCTGTTTTCTCTTTATCAAGCGGAAGTACATGATTTTCATTCTTCAGAAGTACCATCGATTCTTCTGCTGCTCTCTTTGCTACTGCTATATGTTCCGGGCATGCAAGAATATCTTCTGTATATTCCTGCGGATCTTTTCTTGTCTCATAATAGAGTACAGTACGAAGAATGTAACCAACTGCTTCATCTACATCTTCCATAGCAAGAGTTCCGTCTTCAATTGCTTTAGGGATCTGTTCTGCATAATGACAGATACATGGCATTTCAACATTCATTCCACTCTTTACTGCCTTTGGACCATCTTTTACAGCCCAGAGGAAATCAGATAAAGTAAATCCCTCGAATCCCCATTTATCTCTGAGGATATCTTTTAACAGATATTTACTCTCCGATGCCTGTTCTCCATAAACTTTATTGTATGCTCCCATTACAGAAGCCGCGCCTTCTTCAATACATCTCTTGAAGTGAGGAAGATATACTTCAAAAAGTGTTCTCTTATCTGCATGCACATCAGCTTTAAATCTCGCATTTTCAATACTGTTCATTGCGAAATGTTTAATGCACGCCATAACATTCTGACTCTGAACACCTCTGGTCAGAGCTGCTCCCATTTCTCCCAGATGATAAGTATCTTCTCCATAGCACTCTTGCGCACGACCCCAACGCGGGTTTCTCGGAAGGTTGATGCAGACACCACCGTAATAGTTTCCACCCACTGCACGAACTTCTGCACCGATTACTTCTCCAATCTTCTCTTCCAGATCGCGATCAAAGCTGGCACCTCTTGCCATGGAAACAGGAAAGCAGGTTGCAGATCCAGCTACTACGCCTCTTGGTCCATCTACAAAACGGATATTTGGAATGCCAAGACGTTCTACTTCTTTTGTCGGATACGGTTTTACATTATAATGTTCAATCAGAAACAGATCATCCAGTAATTTCTTCTCTGTAACCTGTCCTGACATTATCCCAATCTTCTCATCCAGTGTGAGTTCCTGGATCACTTCATCTACATATTTCTTTATTGTTTTTTTTGAACAATTTTCTGTCAGTTTTGTTCTTTTTACTACATCCCTCATCCTTTACTTCTCCTTTCATAATTGCACTTGTCTGATGTTTATTTTTATTTTCTCTTTGCATATTTTCTCATGTCAATAATAACAGCAAGAAGAATGATCAGACCTTTTACGATATACTGCCAGTACATGTTTACACCGATGAATGCAAGGCCATAATTGATAACTGTGAACATCAGAACACCAATTACGATACCGCCTACACTACCAACACCACCTGAAAGAGATACACCGCCGATTACGCAGGCAGCAACTGCATCCATTTCATATCCGTTACCGGTTGTATTGGAAGCACTTCCGATACGTCCTACTTCCAGGGCTGCTGCAAATGCATACATCATACCTGCAATTGCGTAAACCATAATCTGTGTCTTTATAACATTTACACCTGATACTTTTGCAGCTTCCGGGTTACCACCTACTGCAAACATATATTTACCAAATTTTGTTTTATTCCATACGATCCACATAACTACACATACTGCTGCGGCAATGATGATCAGATACGGAATCTGGAAGTCTCCGATTCCAATAGAACCAATTGCAATCTGAGTTACTTTTGAATCAATACCACCAATTGGCTGTGCACCATATGGCGGACGGTCAAAATAAATAGAAGATGCACCATATAAGATCAACTGCATACCAAGCGTTGCGATAAACGGCGGTACTTTAAATACTGCAACAAGCACACCGGATATTCCACCAAGTACAAGACAGATTGCCAGTACCAGTAATAATGGAACGATCAGCGGAAGCTCTTTTAAATTCGGATACATTCTGTATGCATAGTCTGGATCCTGAACTAAAGATGCGAAGATAACTGCTGCCAGACCGATCATACGTCCTGTGGAAAGGTCAACGCCCTGCACTACCAGTACCATTCCGGCTGCTAATGCAATAATAATCTTAGTTGATGACTGCGCAAAAATATTTTTAAAGTTATTGAATGATAAGAATCTTGGTTCTACTACCACAATTGCAACTAACAGGATAATAAAAACCAGATAAATTGCTTTTTCAGCAATAAGTTCTTTAATTGAAATGTTCTTTGAATTTTTCACCAGAATCCCCTCCTGAGTTCGTATTGAAAGATCAGATAAATCGGGCCGCTGCCTGCATAACATCTACCTGTCCTACTTCTTTTGAATCAAATATAGCTGATTGATGTCCATTGCTCATAACCAGAATCCTGTCGGAAATTCCGAACAGTTCCGGCATTTCTGAGCTTACTACGATAATTCCTTTTCCTTGCTCAGCCAGCTGGTTGATCAGCTGATAGATTTCAAATTTAGCACCTACGTCAATACCCCTGGTAGGCTCATCCAAGAGCAGGATATCAGGATCTGTCAGCAGCCATCTGCCCAGAATTACTTTCTGCTGATTTCCTCCTGAAAGGTTCGCGATCTTGGACTTCATTGACGGAGTTTTTACTTTCATGGCATTTATCATTTTGGTAATATCTGCTTTCATTTTTTCTCCGTTTAAAAGTCCCGTCTTCTGATATTTCGGTAAATTGGAAATTGTCATATTAAATCCAACACTCAAACCTCCAAAAATACCATCCGATCTTCGTTCCTCTGTCAGCATTGCAAATCCATTCGCCATTGCCTCTTTTGGACTTCTGTTCTGAACTTCTTTTCCTTTTACCAGTATCTGACCTTTGCCTTTCATTCTTATGCCAAATAATGTTTCAAGGATTTCCGTTCTCTTAGATCCTACTAATCCGGCGATTCCAAGGATTTCTCCCTTATGTAATTGAAAATTAACGCCCTCAAATCCTGGATTTAATGTACCGAGGTCTTTTACTTCCATTAATACATCACCTATCTTGGCTTTCTTTTCCGGATAGCGGTCTTTTAATTCTCGTCCAACCATCATTTTGATGATCTTATCAATGGTCAACTCACTGGCAGGTTTTGTATCAATCCACCTGCCATCTCTCATGACTGTTACATCATCAGAAATACGCAGAATTTCTTCCATTTTATGTGATATATAAATAATACTGGTATTCTTTTTCTTAAGCTTTTCTATAATCTTAAAAAGATGCTCTACTTCTTTCTCTGTAAGCGATGAAGTCGGTTCATCCATTACAATTACTTTTGAGTTATACGAAACTGCTTTTGCAATCTCTATCATCTGTTTTTGTGAAACTTTCAGGGTTCCTATCTTAACCTTCGGATTTACCTGAATATCCAAATCATCGAAAATCGCTTTTGTGTCTTCATACATTTTCTGGTCATCTACCAGACCATGCTTCATTGGAAATCTTCCAAGCCACATATTTTCCATAACTGTCTGATTTAATACCTGGTTCAGTTCCTGATGCACCATGGATACATGATTCTGTAATGCTTCTGATGGGCTGGAAAATTTAATGTTTTTGCCATCCAGAATGATTTCGCCCTCATCAAATGAATAAATACCGAACAGACATTTCATTAATGTGGATTTACCTGCACCATTTTCTCCCATAAGAGAATGCACTGTTCCAGGACGTACACATAACGTTACATCGTCAAGTGCTTTTACACCAGGAAACGATTTTGAAATATGCTTTAATTCCAATATATATTCTGTTCCCATTTTAAAATCCTTTCCCTCTTTTTTATTACAGGCATCCGTTTAAAACGAATGCCTGCCTGTAAAATCAGTTATTTTTTATTCATAAGTTGACTTTGCTAAATCAAGATTATCTTTGGTGATTGCCTGATATGGAACTCGTACAGCTTTTGCTTCTTCTTCCATTTCTACACCTTCGATTCCATCCACAGCGTCTTTACCACTTGTAAGGTTCTCTGCCATTTTTACAATTGTCTGTCCCTGAGTCTTAGCATCCTGTAATACGGAACCTGTGATCTCACCGCTTTCAATCTTGGAAAGAATTTCAGGAAGAGCATCAATTCCATAAATCGGAATGTATTTGCTGCTTTCTTCTCCATCTGTATTAAATCCGGCTGCTTCTACTGCTGATAAAGCACCAAGTGCCATTGCATCGTTTCCTGCTACGCAGCATTCAATTTCGTCACCGTATTTAGATACCCATGCATCCATTTTTTCTTTTGCAGTTGCTGTTACCCACATTCCTGTATCTTCTGCAAGAAGGTCAATCTCAATTCCTGCATCTTCGATCGTGCTCTTGAGATAATCACATCTCGGCTGGGATGCTGTATGTCCCGGGTCACCCATCAGATATACAAGCTGTAATTTTCCATCACCGTTTTTATCCATTTCCGGATGTCCTTTCCAGTAGTCGATTACCATCTGTGCCTGAATAGATGCACCATAATCTCCACCTGTAGATGTTACCTGATAAGCATTTTCATAAGAATTAATTACATCGTAATCTGTTATCTCTTTGTTGAAGAAAATGATCGGAACATTTCCTGCGTCTTTACATTTCTGGATCAGTGTCGGAGCTGCTGTTACATCACATACAGAAACTGCAACTACAGAAGCGCCTTTAGCCAGCATTGTATCAACCTGATTGTTCTGTGTGGACTGGTCATTCTGTCCATCTTCGATGTTTGTTTTAAAGATTCCATCGCATGCATTTGTAATCGCTTTTCCAATATAAGAGTTGAAGTTATCAGAAGCTGAATAAATACCTGCGCCAAGAATCTTCTCATCATCAGCCTTTACCTGTGCTGCACCTACGCCGCCAACACCGGCTACCATTACTGCTGCCATTAAGACACTTAATAACTTTTTCTTCATTTGTAAACCCTCCCATTAGTTTATTTTACGCGTTTGTTATTTTGTATACTCATATTAACTTTGAGGTCCTATTTTTTCAACTTTTGATATTTAGATTAAGGGGGACATTCTTTTGTTTCTTATTTTTGTATAAAAAAAAGACGAATTATCCAAAATTTTTATCATTATTGCACATTCGTCTTTTTTTGCTTTACCATTCTTCTTCTCTTGTCAGCACACCGTGCTTAAGAAACATGGATTCTCCCTTGATTTTATTCATAATTGCAAAGTTAGCAGTAAGAAGAATTACTCCGATTCCTCTTTTCTGCAATGCTCCGATCATCTTTCTTGTAATTTCCCTCATATTAATATCCATATCTGTAAATGGATTCTCAATGATCACAATCTTTGGCTGATACACCAGCCATTTTTCATAGGCCAGCTTCTGTAGTTCTGCATTTCCAATATTTTTCAGTTTCTTCTTATTCAGCTCATCGTTCTGAAGGAAATCACTTACACTTCTGGTATACTTTTTCGCAAACCAGAATCCTCTTACCTTTTCATGCAGCGGCACACTCACATTTTCCGTTGCACTCATATTATCCAGGATCATGCTCCTATACGGTGCCTCTGTTATAAACCCTACGCCCTCACGTACTGCCTGGCTCATATTTGATACCTTATACAATTTCTCAGAAATATAAATCTGTCCTTCTTCAATGCTCTCTTCTCCCGAAAACATTTCCCAGAAACTGCTCTTGCTTTTTTCATCTGAATAATAAATCTTAAGCAGCTCTCCGGAACACAATGTAAAATTAAGATTCTTCAGATAACAGGTACTTACATCTCTTACTTCTAATACATTGTTCTGCCCATTTATTACTTTCTGCCCATAGGCTCCAAATGTTTCTGCCTTATTTTCATATATCAGAGCTTTCAGAACTTTACTCAACTTACAGTTTAACTGAGAAATCCCAGATACAAATGTAGTTCTTCCATTTTGAACAACTGCAATAGATTCCATCCATTCCATAATAAAATCTTCAAATCCTACTGTAACCAGAAATGACATATGGGATTTCATTTTGTCAATAAGAGAAAACACTTCTCCCAGATCCTTTTCTGATAAAAAGCTGGTAATCTCATCCAGAATCACAATTTTCTTTCTTTCCTCATAGGCTTTAAGTAATTCTATAATAACCTTTTCCTTGGCAGATAAATTTCTGACTTTATGAGGCATATCATCCGAAATATTCAGTTCCGTCCTTAACTTCTGGAAACGTTCTCTATACTCTTTCTGATCCAGAAACAGTTTTCTGTCTGAAAAAAGAAATATATTATCTTCTATCGTAATAGAAGGCAGTAATTTACTTTTAGAACCAATCACCGCCACCTGCTGTTTTAACAATCTGGCAGCTTCTTCATAAGCTTTCCTTTCCTCATTTACAAAAATCTTTCCTGAATAAAGTAAAACATCTCCAAGCAGCATATCAATAAAGAGCTTCTGTTCCAGAATATCATCGAATACGATTCCTGTTATTTCTCCCTGAAACAGTTCCAGAGACAGATCATCAAATATAACATTATTCCCTTTTTTTATCTTTCCGCCTTCTATATTCAGTAATTCTCTTTTCACTGATTTCTCTGCTCCCTGTTTGTAATGATCGGTACCGATATCCTGACTTCTGTTCCAAGATTAGGAATACTATAAATATGTATTCCATATTCATCCCCAAATAACAGCTTAATACGCCTGGATACATTCGGCAGAGCAATACCTCCACGTTTACGCTTCTCTTCTGTCAGCGGCCCTGAAGTTATCTCCAGTCTCTGGTTGATCTTTATAAGCTCTTCTTCGTCAATTCCAATTCCGTCATCATGAATATTGATCAGAAGTTTCTTCTCTGTCATCTCCAGTGAAATGGTGATAACTCCACCTTCTGCTTTCGCTTCCAGACCATGGAGAATTGCATTTTCAACTACAGGTTGCAAAGTAAGTTTAGGGAGTTTACATTCCAGGATCCTTGCATAGTCATCCGGAAAATTAACTCTCATATCCAGTTTATCTCCAAAACGATACTGCTGTATTTTAAAATAATTCTCTACATTCTCCAGTTCATCTTCTACTGAAACCAGATTTCCTGTATCCGTGATGGTATATCTGAAAAATGTAGACAATGCTTCCGTCGTATCAGCAATACTATCAATTCCTTCACATAGCGCATCTCCTCGTATTGCTTCCAGCGTATTATACAGAAAATGAGGATTGATCTGATTCTGCAGTGCAAGAAGTTCTGCATGTTTTGTCGATAACTCAATAATGTTCTTTTTATCCAATATGGAATCCAGCTTCTGCATTACTTCATTCTGCTCTGGAAAAATCTGATAATCCTGATCAATCAATTCCTGAAAACTTCCACTCTGTATAAAATGTTTGAATAATTTTCTGGTCTCATTACATGGTTTTATCAGAAACTTATAAATAATCACATAAATGCTTCCTGTAATAACCATCTCTGTCACAATAACCACCATCATAGAAAAGAATCCCAGATATCCTTTCGATGCAGCCCATATAACTTCTATAAACTGAAGACCTGCCCCTAATCCCAGAAGAACCCACAAAAAATTAACTGCCTGTCTGCTAAATATATTTCTTTTTTTCATAGTTTTTGCACCTGCACATTTTGATTAACTATATAACTTTCTAAATTCTGAAGGATTCAATCCTGTTGTCTTCTTAAACAATTTAGAAAAATATTTCAGATCATTATATCCTACTGCAGATGCTACTTCCGCAATGTCATAATTAGTCTGTATGAGATAGTTCTTTGCATTTTGGATACGAAGCTCTGTCACATACTCAAGGAAATTTTTTCCTGTTTCTTTCTTAAACAGTGTAGAAAAATAGGCAGCATTAAATCCAATATACTCACTGACGTTCTCCAGACTGATATGTTTGTTGAAATTATCATGGATATATTTCTTTGCATCACGTATCGGTTTACTCTCTTCATCCTGAATATTCTTCATATAAACCTGATGCACCCGGGACAGATCCGATTTGATCCACTGAAAGAGTTCATCATAATCCCATATCCTTCTGTACTGTTTTTTATAATCTTCAATCAGAAAAAGATTTCTGCCTTCACGAGAATATTTCATACCAAACCGCAATGTTTCAACTAATTCACCAAAAACTTCATAAACCAGTTTTCCGTCATACTTAAATGGCTTCAATTTCTCTCCAACCTTGTCAACAAGGCGGAGGGTTCCTTCAATATCCATTCTTTCCTGATAGGTCAGAATTTCATTTCGCAGACCACTGTCAAAAATTTCTTCTTTAGTTTTTCCACTTTTACTGTCTTCACTATAGCAGATATATGTATCTTCATTTTCGCCCATTCGATTCATGATCGCCAGTTCTGCCTCTCGGAAACTATCCGTGATTCCCATATAAGAACTATGTGTATTTCCCTGTCCGATCCTTATTCTGATATCAGGAAATACAGTTTTCAAATTAGATACATTAACTATCAAATGTTTTAGCTTTTTTCTGACTGGTTCAATCTCTTTATCCACTGTATTTAAAATGCATACGATTTCATCCTGATATACTGTAGACATATAAGTTTCGCAGTATATCTCCAATTTTTCTTTTACCATCTGATGAATTTTGTTCATTACAAATTCTTCACTGTCACCGGCAGATTTGTCCGAATTTTTTGAGAAAAATGGCCTGACTCTGACTGCTGTAAAAAATCCTTTATGAAATTTACAACCATACTGTTCATTCAACTGTTCCAGACTCATATCTGCTTTTAGCGGATTAGTTGCTGAGTTTTGGAGCGTTTTCATAAGAAAATTCTCCCGTATATGTTCTCTGGATGCTTCAATGATAGATTCCATTTCGTTTCTGATTCTGGTACTCTTAATCAGAGATTCATGTGATTCTTTAATTTCAGTTAATGAGTTTTCCAGTTCTCTCTTTTTTAATGGTTTCAGCAGGTAGTCTTTTACCCCATACTTGATTGCCTGCTGTGCATATTCAAACTGACTGTAACCGCTAATTACTATGAAATTAATCTCCGGATTCACTTCTTTTGCCCTGCGTATCAGTTCAAGTCCATCATACACCGGCATACGTATATCTGTAATCACAATATCCGGCTTCTTCTCACAAATATTTTCATAAGCAGTCTTCCCATCATTTGCGAAACCAATAATATCCATTTCCAGGGCATCCCAATCCACAAGATGCTGAATCAGACGGCATACTTTTATTTCATCATCTGCTATTAATACCTTCAATCTTCTTCCTCCCAGTCTATTTCCGCATATATTAACATTAATCCTTCTGAAATTCTATTATAAACTATCTAATTCTTTTTGTATACCTATGAATCTTCTTTGTATTATCATCAAATTATCTGACACATTGTCTTTTTTTCAGAATAAATATTTATTGCTTGCTTTTATAAAACTCCAAGAATATACTATGAACAGATAATGAATCTGTATTATTTTGCCACTCATTATCTTCTTATATTTTTCTGATAAACCATAAAGAATTTATAACTACACTCACAAATAATCTTATCAGAATCTTATGAAATTATTTTATAACAAAATAAAGAAAAGGATATCTACAATATGATTCAGGACATCGCACCACATACTTATCACAACGAATACAAACCTTCTGCCCCGGATAAAGACAGCTTTATCCTTGCATACGAAAAAGGCAGTATACTTCTTCCCCGCCAGGAACGGGATGCAGATATTACTTTCCCACGTTTCCGGGAGTTGGAGGAAAAGATCGCTGATCTTTACAACAATTTTATTTATCTGTTTTCCATAGATGATCAGCGTTTCTACCTGATCCCGGAGCTGGATACCTCTCTGCTTCCGGACTATGAATTTCAGGATGTACGGATTCTTCGGACCGCTCAGCCACAGCATCTTGCATTTGCAGGAATTACAGGACATCAGCTTTTCCAGTGGTACAGCAAGCGCCGGTTCTGCGGCTGCTGTAGAGAACCAATGCTGCACAGCCAGAAAGAACGTATGATGGAATGCCCTTCCTGCGGCAATCAGGAATATCCTGTTCTGTGTCCTGCAGTTATTGTAGGGATCACAAACGGAAATAAAATCATCCTGTCCAAATATGAAGGACGTCGATTCAAACGCTACGCTCTCATTGCAGGCTTTGCAGAAATCGGAGAAACAATTGAGGAGACTGTTCACAGAGAAGTGATGGAAGAAGTGGGACTGAAGGTCAAAAATCTCCGCTACTACAAGAGCCAGCCCTGGTCCTTCAGCAGTACCTTGCTTTTTGGATTTTTCTGTGACGTAGACGGCGATGATACCCTGACCATAGACCATGAAGAACTCTCCATGGCACAGTGGGTAGAACGGGACAAAATCCCGGATCAGGGCAATAATATCAGCCTGACCAAGGAAATGATGATGCTCTTCCGTGATGGAAAAGAACCCAGATAAACAATATTCTATATCAGAAAAAGCTCATAGAATATTTTTCCCTATTATGCTAAAAGGATACATACACGGTAATGTTACTGTGCATGTATCCTTTTCGTTTCTCTGTAAAATTGCTTCACTATATTCTCAAAAATATTTCTGATTACTCTTCACGCCGCACTCCCGCTGCCAAATCCACGGCTTCTGCGGCTTCCATTACATTCCTGTTCGAATTCTTTCAGTTTCCGTCTTGCATCCGGTGTCAGGTTTGTCGGAACTTCAATCTGTACAGTTGCATATTCATCGCCATGTACAGACGGATTGTTCATGGCAACGATACCTTTACCTCTCAGACGTATCTTCGTTCCGGACTGAGTACCCGGTTTGATGTTACAGAGAACATCACCGTAAATGGTGTGAACCTTTGCCTCACCGCCAAATACTGCTGTTGTAAATGGGATATTTACAGTTGTGTAAATATCTCTGCCTTCCCGTTTATATCCGGGCTTATCCTGAACATTTACTTTCAGAAGCAGATCACCGGCTTCACCTCCGCCCACTCCCGGATATCCTTTTCCTTTAAGTCTGATAGACTTACCGGATTCAATACCTGCCGGAATATTGACTTCGTAATTCTGGACGCCACCGTTGCTGCTCTGCAGGCGGATAACCTTCTTACCGCCAAAAGCAGCTTCATCAAAGCTGACAGTAACCTCCGCATGAAGATCCTCACCTTTACTGCTGTAAGAACCGCTAAAGCCATGACTGCGGAAATCACTTCCACCTGTACCAAAGCCACTGCCGAAGCCGCCAGTTCCATTGCTTCCGAATCCACCAAAACCACTTCCATGAAATCCACTGCCACCGAAGCCGCTGCTTCCAAAACCACCTGATGATTTACTCTTCTTAAATCCACCACCAAAGAGATTCTTCAGGATATCATCCATATCTTCGCCATTTTCAAAATGATATTCATGATAACCATTGCCATCACTGTACGAGCCATGGAAACCACCGCCAAATGGATTGCCCTGTGCTCCGCCAAAGCCACTGCCAAACGGGCTGCCCTGTGCGTTTCCATAATTACCGGCACCTTCTTCAAAAGCAGCGTGGCCAAACTGGTCATACAGTTTACGCTTCTTCTCATCACTCAGAACATCATAGGCTTCATTTACTTCCTTAAAATGCTCTGCTGCCGAAGCATTTCCCTCATTGCTGTCCGGATGATATTTCTTGGCCAGTTTTCTGTATGCTTTCTTAATCGTTGCTGCATCCGCATTTTTGTTCACGCCCAGAACTTCATAGTAGTCTCTTTTCAATATCATCACCTTCCTTCATAAACACATTCTAACGCAATCATTCCTGACTTCATATTTCTGCAATCCTCATTATGCAAACAACGGGAAGCCAAAAGATTTGACCTCCCGTTGCTGTAACTTAACATCTATTATCCTTCAATGGAGATGCTGTGCTTCTGTTCCACTGCTGGCTTTGCTTCTTTCTTCGGAACAAATAATGTCAGGATACCATGTTTGAATTCTGCTTTGATGTCGTCCTGATGTACTTCTTTACCTACATAGAAGCTACGACTGCAGGCACCTGCATAACGTTCTCTGCGGATATAACGTCCTGTCTCTTTTTCCTTCTCATCTTTATCCAGACCTTTCTCTGCACTGATGGTCAGATAACCATTTTCAAGTGCTGCATGAACTTCATCTTTCTTAAATCCTGGAAGATCTACAATCAGTTCGTATCCGTTATTCATTTCCTTGATATCAGTTTTCATTACATGATTTGCTTTATGTCCATAAAGTTTCTTCTCTGCATCCTTCATTGCTCTGTCATCATAATAGAATGGGAAATCTCCAAAAAAGTCATCAAATAAATTTTCTCCAAAAATACTAGGCATTAACATAAGTCATATCTCCTTTTCTAATATATTTTATATATGTCAAATCTGTTCACCAGATTTACTTTCCAAATCTATCTTTACAGGTTTTTTCAACCTTTTATTTTCAATCTTTTAGTGTAAGCTTTTATTTTTATATCTGTTTTTAATCTCTGGCTGACCCTTAACGGGTCAGTCAGAATATTTATTCATCAGCCTTCAATGGCAATTGTTTTCTTCTGTTCTACCGCTGGTTTTGCTTCTTTCTTTGGTACAAATAATGTGAGGATACCATGTTTGAATTCTGCTTTAATGTCTTCTTTCTCAACTTCTTTACCTACATAGAAGCTACGGCTGCAGGCACCTGCATAACGTTCCTTACGGATATAACGTCCTGTCTCTTTCTCCTGCTCATCTTTGTCCAGGCCTTTCTCTGCACTGATAGTCAGATAACCATTCTCCAGGTCAGCCTTTACTTCATCTTTGGTAAATCCCGGAAGATCTACGACCAGTTCATAACCTTTATCAGTCTCCTTGATATCGGTTTTCATTATGTGGCTGGCTCTGCGTCCGTAAAGTTTCTTCTCTGTATCTTTCATTGCTCTGTCATCATAATAAAATGGAAAATCTCCAAAAAAGTCATCAAATAAATTTTCTCCAAAAATACTAGGCATCAACATAAGTCATCTCTCCTTTTCTATACCGTCCATCTGTATGTGATGGACTCTCAGTTATGCATCTTTACCTTGTTTCTTTGGAACTTAGGTTATTCGGAATCTCATGGAACTTATTTCTTTGTTCTCTTTTTGTTCCCCTTCCTTTGTTCTAGCTGTAATATAACACTTATTATTAGCACTGTCAAGAGGTGAGTGCTAATTTTTTTGTGAAGAATTTGTGAATTGTGAACCGGCAAAAAAAAGACGCAACCCACATTTCTGTGACTTACGCCTTTCTCTGCTCATATTTTGTCATCCAGACTTTTAACTCTATTTATGATAACTTACTCATAACAACATACCTTACAAATGACATTACTTTCCGCAGCACTCCACAATAGTTTTCTCTACATCTTCTATCTGAAATGGTTTTGCCAGATGTGCGGTCATGCCGGCTGCGAGACATCTTTTGGCATCTTCCTCAAATGCGTTTGCAGTCATTGCAATGATCGGAATTGTTTTTGCATCCGGCCGATCCATGGCACGTATGGCTTTTGTTGCTGCAATCCCATCCATAACAGGCATCATAAAATCCATTAATATGGCATCAAAGGTTCCCGGAGGATTACTTTCGAAGTGCTCCACTGCCTGTCTGCCGTTTTCTACAACTGTAACCTTCGCACCGTCATCTGTCAGCAGCATTTCTACGATTTCTGCACTAAGCTCATTATCCTCGGCTGCCAGCAGATGCAGTCCACGAATATCATATTTCTCTGCAATTTCCTTATCCTTTTTCTGTTCCCGGGCAATCTCAAATGGAATGGTAATGACAAACACAGTTCCAACGCCCACCTGACTTGTCACTTCAATACTTCCATTCATCTGCTCAATCAATCCCTTAGTGATCGCCATTCCCAGACCGGTTCCCTGATAAACACTCCGGGCATCTGTTTTTTCCTGTGAAAACGGATCAAAAATGCGGCTCAGAAACTCTGCACTCATCCCTATACCTGTATCAGAAATCGTCCATCTGTATGTACAGATCCCATCATGTACATCTGCAGCCTCCATTACCGTAGTGATCTTTCCTCCCGGCTGGTTATACTTAATACAGTTTCCATAGATATTCAGAAAAATCTGGCGAAGATGCAGTGAGCTTCCATAGACATAAGGATAGGGAATATCCTCCTTATTTTTCTCATAAATCCACTGAATGTCCTCATCTGCTGCCCTGTGAGTGATAATACTCTCAATCTCATAAACCAGATCTTTGAGACAGATATATTCATGAGTCAGAACAATATGACCTTCCTCTATTTTACTCATCTGCAGAACATCATTGATAAGGGAGAGCAGATGATCCGCTGCTATCTTCATCTTTTTATGATTTTCCCGTATCAGTGCTTTATCCTCAAAATGGGTCTCGTCAATCTTTAACAGACCAATAATACCATTCAAAGGTGTCCTGATATCATGGCTCATACGACTGAGGAAATTGGTTTTTGCCCTGCTCTCGGCACGCATCTCATTGAATGCTGCCTGAAGGCGCGCCTGTTCCTGCTCATCCCGTTCATGTCTCTGTGTGGTATCCTGCAGCAGAATGATCGCATAGATCATAGGCACCTCAGCAAGAATTTCTGTATCAAACACCACCATTTTGGTCATCAGAACTGTTTTCTGTACCCAGCGGATACTTCCATCGTCTTCGCGGGCACAATATTCCACAGACATATTTGTTTCTCCATTCTCAAACCTCTTACGAAGTTTTTCACAGTTATCTGTCATGCAGTAACCGGCAATTGTTTCCTGGGTGATTTTTTTCTCATATTCCCAGCAATAATCCCGATAAGAACATGGAAGCGGGTAGTCCATAAAAAGTTCCCGGCTCTTCTGTTCTTTTCCATTCAGTACGATTCTTCTTTCCAGAACATCCTTTGTCAGATTTACTGTATAGATCACATCTGACAATTCCAGAAGCGCATCCACATAGCTGTCATTTTCCAGGATAGACTGTTTCAGCTGTTCATAATAGAGCTGTAGCTGCTCTTTTGCACCTGTCTGACCTTCAGAAGTTTTTCGGATAGTTTCAAATGCCAGAAGAAAATGATGCAGCTTTTTGTCCTCATCCCAGTCCACCGGAATCAATGTCAGGCGGTTATACGCCCCCTGTTTCCCGATATTATACTCATATTCCAGCACATCTTTCTTCGTATGCATTTTCTTTTGAAGTTCCGAAATCTGCAGTCCTTCGCGGATATCTGCCTGACAGGACTTTTCAATCTGTTCCTCTATAATCTGTTCCACTGCACCGGAGTATGCACCATCAGAGGCCAGGAAAAAATTTTCACTGGAACGAATCGCCCGATAGGTATCCATCCTGGCATCACAATACAGACAGTCTGAGAAATTACTGCCGTGCTGATTAAGCAGTTTTAACAGCTGATATCCCTGATGCTTTTCTGCTGCAGCCTCTTCCCTTTTTACATGATTCTTATTGATATACATGTTTTTGTCTGCGCAATTAAACAGCTCTCTCATTGTACTTCCGGGAAAATCGCCGGCCAGTGCAAATCCCACCGCATAACTTAAGGGAGTATCCGGATACACTCTGGATTCCTCTAGCATATCCCTGCGCACCTTTTCAAGGCACTGTGTCATCTGTTCCCTGTCCAGTCCGTGGGTAACTACAAGAAATTCATCTCCACCTGCTCTTCCCACAAACTGCTCAGCCGGCATGGAATCCCGCAGGCAGATGGCAAATCTACGGATATAGGCATCACCGGCTTCATGACCTCTGCTGTCATTAATACGCCGGAGATTATTAAGATCAAAACTGCAGACACCGGTATCTGCATCCGGTTCTGTCTCACTCAGCAATTCTTCACATTTATTTTTGTTCGGAAGTCCTGTCGCATCATCCAGATATACTTTACGCTGCAGCAGGCGGTTCATTGCAGCATATTGTATTGCTTTGATGAACTCATATCCAATCAACAGCATCAGCACAACAATATCTGATGTGATATATTTCTCAAGCAATGATAAGGATGTGGCTTTTTTCTGCGAATATTTTTCGGCCAGACCTGTTGCTTCATCACAGATTACAAAGAAATCCTCACTTCTGGATATAATATCTGTTTTTTCATATCCTTCAGATCTCCCCAAACAGATTTCCTTATACAGATCAGAAAAGCCCTCGTCCAGTTCCTGCATTTTATTCTGAAAATCCCTATCATTCAGATATACCAGATTCAGTTTCGTATTTCCATTGCGCAGACCATCAATGAAAGACTTTACTTCCTGGATCATTGCATCGTCCTGTTCCCCGGCAACCTCCAGCTTGATGATCCTCTGTGTCTCTCCACGGACTAAACCGGTATAATTTACAATACGAGCCGTTCCCTGAATATCAGAAACAATTCCCATCATTATAATAATAAGGATAGCCAGAATAACTGCCAGAATACCAATACTGACCTGAATAATACTGGATTTCTTTTTCTTATTCTTTACTTCGGACATGGCCCTCCCCCTTCTTGTTTTGTTCTGTAAAAAATGGCCTGGATGAACCGATATCCCAGATATCCTGATATAGCGCCTGCCAGGGCTCCGCCAAGAACATCTGTGGGATAATGCACATACAAATACAATCTTGATATTCCTATCAGACAGGCAAGAACCAGAACCGGTTTCCACAGCTTCTTTTCTCCTGCCAGATATAAAGCAGTTACTGAAGCAAATGCCGCTGCTGTATGTCCTGACGGAAAAGAATAATCATGAAGTCTGGATACCAGAAGCTGCACTCCTGTATTTACATCATAAGGTCTTGTCCTTGCCACCAGATTTTTTAATATTACATTGCAAAGTAATAAATCTATTATCAAAGCAGCCGCCATAATTGCACCTGTTTTTCTCATTTTAGGAATCAGAAGAAATACTATCGTCATCACGATCCATATAATCCCTGCATTCCCCAAGCTCGTAATAAACACCATCAATTTGTCCAGAAACGGCGTGTGCAAAGTCTGGAACCAGTCCAGAATATTTAATTCAATGCTCATATCTTTTCTCCCATTCTTTCAGCATATGCATTATTTTACCCTACTTTTTCCTGTATGCCTACTCAAATTTGAATATATTTATTTATAAACAGGCAAAAAAACACCTGGCAGACTACTTTTTATAGTCTGTCAGGTGTTCTTCTGATTCCACACTGGATTGCACCTGTCGGACAGGCTTTCTTGCATCTGCCGCAGCGGATACATTCCGGGCTGTTGGAGTTTTCCACAGGGTCTACGATCATCTGGCATGCTTTTGCACATTTTCCGCATTTTATACACTTGTCCTTATCCACTCTGTATTTATACAGGGAAACGGGATTAAATACGGAATAAAGTGCTCCCAGGGGACAGATATATTTGCAAAACGGACGGTAGATCAAAATAGAGAGAATGATCGTTATGACAAGGATCACATTCTTCCATATGTACAGCCAGCCCAGTGCACTGCGCATGGATTTATTCAGAAGTACCAGCGGCAGTCCGCCCTCCAGTGTTCCTGCCGGGCAGATCAGTTTGCAGAAATAGGGTGCCCCCTGTCCCATAATATCCACCAGAAACAACGGAAGCAGAATTACAAATACTGCGAAAATCACATATTTCAGCTTACGAAGCAGCTTGTCGCCTTTGAATGTGCGGATTTTCTTAGGAAATGGAATCTTATTCAGCAGATCCTGGATCAGTCCGAAGGGGCAGAGAAAACCGCAGATCAGCCTTCCCACCATAGCCCCGATGAAGATAAGAAATCCCACCACATAATAAGCCATTTTGAAATTCCAGCTCCCTATCACAGCCTGAAGAGAACCGATAGGACAGGCGCCAACAGCACCGGGGCAGGAATAACAGTTCAGGCCCGGAACACAGGCATTTTTCAATTTGCCTGTGTAAATTTTGCCTGTGACAAAACCGGTAACATGACTGTTTGTAATGAATGCCCACAGTGCCTGGATTCCATGGCGGGGCCACTCATTGATCTTCATATTTTTTGTGTTTTGTTTCTTATTACTTTTGTTATCGTTGTTCTTTTGATTACTCATTTATCCAATTCCCACACATTCCATACAGATGTTAATGGCTTTTGTAAACACCACTGCCAGCTCTCCGCGGGAAATCCCATATCCCATAAAACAGGCTCCCACAAGCATAAGAATCACAGCCGGCCATTTACTGTTCCATATTTTGCTGGTTTTTAATTTATTCATTTATTTTCCCTCTGTGACATTCTCCAGCTCTTTTTCCACGATTTCTTTCCACTCGTCCAGACTGTGGCTTCCGGAGTAAGTTTCGCCTACAATATTTCCGTTCTTATCAACAAAGAACGTTTCCGGGAAAGCGGAGATTCCATTAAGACGTCCGTTCATCATTCCGGAATCCGGGATCAGGAATGGATAGGATGCCTTTGTTTTCTCCTGAAGTACCTGAGCCTTTTTCACTGCTACCTCATCCTGCTTTCCATCACTGCCTACTGTATCCAGTGTCACGCCTACTACTCCTACTCCTTTATCCTTCATCTCCTGATAAAGCTTCTCCAGATCAGGAATCTCATTGACACATGGAGAACACCAGGTGGTGAAAATATTTACCATAGTCAGATCATATTTGCTGAAGATATCCTGTGTGTAAGTTTTTCCATCAACTCCTGTTGTTTCAAATTTGCCTACATTTGTTCCTTCAGCTGCCTCTGTACTGTCAGAAGTATCCTGCGGCTGATCAAATGCAGAAAGCATCTGGAACGGGGTCATTTCTGTAAGTGTTACTTCAATCCCCTCCACGTCCTTTAACAGATCTGCATCCGCATCTTTGTTTGTGCTGAGATAATATTTATATTTACCGTCACTGCTAGTACCCAGTTCTTTATGCTCTGTGCAGCCGGTAATGGTATCCAGATCTTTCTGGGATTCCTCATCATACATTCCGATCACACCTACTCTGCTGAGACTTTTCAGCCAGTCGTCATATCCGGTGCCCATCTTGTCCACCTCTGCATCCTTCTGCTCATCTGTCAGGGTGCACCAGCTGGCTGTGGCATATGTGACTGCATCTGCATTGTCATTCCATCTCTCATCTGTGAACATGTAAATGTTCTTCTTCTCCATCTGCTCTTTCAGGTCTTTGGAAATCCCTAATTTCATTCCAAGAAATGGATACTCATAAGTATCCTGTGCAGGCTGAGCAATCTCTGAGGGTTTGAAAGATCCTGCGATCAAGCCCTCGGAAGCTGCCACACTGCCATCATCTGCTGCCTGAGCATCCTTTCCATCCATCTGAGCCGCACCTGCACCGGCTTCCTCTGCAGGCACTGAAAGAGTTTCCTCTGCATGTGCAGTTACAATACCTCCCATAGATGTCACACTTAATACACCTGCTGCAAAAATCGCCATTAATCTTATTCTTCTGTTTTTCATTATAAGTAAGCTCCCTTCATTTTTTACTGCTATGATTTTTATATTACTTTTAAGCCAAGCCGATAAAAACATACACTTCTCTACCTGCTCCTAACCAAATAACTGCTTCACAGTTTAATTGGTTAATTCCTTATGTCTGTCTGCAGATCTGGATTTCATCCCCGCATGACAGACACTGTTTTATTGATATGCACACATTATAGCATCTGAGAAATAAAATCTGTGTTAAGAAAATAACTTTTCAAAATTTTATTTCATGGCCAATCACAGACAAATCTGAAACTTGTTAAAAGAACTTTGTAATCGGATATTTTAGAGGATTGCTATAATATGAAACATTTTCTTTTTTTTACACGAATTTTATACTTCGTGTGCTATGATAAAATTGATAATATATCAGAGTCAAAATTTTAACCGAATCAAGTAAGTCCCCTGAACAGACCGGACGGCTTTCCCATCTTGCGGAAATCCTGCTGGACATGACAGGCCTTCAGACTGTAGAGCGTTCTGACACTATTTCTCTTGCAGCACTCACAGAAGAGGTTTTCTGCGATCTGGACCCGGTTGCAGAAAAGCATCATATCCGGCTTATTCAGACAGAAGATGACTGTACTGTTACAGGCAGCTATATCCTTCTGTACCGGGCAGTCTATAATCTGGTTGAAAATGCGATCAAATATAACCGGCCTTCCGGTTCCGTTACTGTAAGCATTCATTCTGCAGAATCTGCAGTCCTGGAGGTAACTGACACAGGCATCGGTATCTCCCCTGAAAATCAGGAAAAAATCTTTGATCCCTTCTACCGTGTGGACAAATCCCGCAGCCGCGCCATGGGCGGTGCAGGTCTGGGGCTTGCTCTTGTAAGCGAGATTGCCAGACAGCACAACGGCCAGGTAAAAGTAACCCAGAGCAGCGAAAAAGGCAGTACCATTGCCCTGATACTGCCTGAATCAACTGACTATTGATTTTTTTCTTATTTATTTTTTTCCAGAATCTGAATCAGTTTCTGTGTATCTTCCATAGTAGTAGCCCAGCTTGTGGCAAAGCGGATCACAGAGTGTGTCTCATCATACTTCTCCCAGAATCCGAACTCCACATCCTGGGCTATTTTTTTCATTACCTCATTGGACACAATGCAGAAGATCTGATTGGTGGGAGTATCCAGAGAAAGCTGATATCCATACTTCTTCAGTGCATCCTTGATCTGCTCTGCAGCTTCCATTGCAGGTTTGCCGATCCGCAGGTACAGCCCGTCCGTAAACAGTTCACCAAACTGGATTCCTGCGATCCGTCCCTTGGCAAGCAATGCTCCATGCTGCTTGATGATCGTAAAGAAATGAGGAATCCGTCCTTTCTGCGGTATAACCACTGCTTCTCCAAACAATGCTCCGCATTTGGTTCCTCCAATGTAAAATACATCGCTAAGTTCAGCCAGATCAGTGAGAGTCACATCATTCTCCGGGCTTGCCAGTGCATAGGCAAGGCGGGCGCCATCCACATAAAGGGGAAGATGATTTTCCCGGCAGACTTTGCTGAGAGCTGCTAATTCCTCTCTGGAATACAGGGTACCATATTCTGTTGGCTGGGAAATATATACCATCCCGGGCATTACCATATGCTCATAATTGGCATCATCATAGAAATCCTTCACCAGCTTCTCAATCTGCTGTGCAGAGATTTTTCCATCTTTCTGCGGTACTGTCAGAACCTTATGTCCACCAAATTCAATAGCACCCGATTCATGGGTTGCAATATGCCCTGTATCCGCAGCCACAACTCCCTGATAAGATTTCAAAAGTGCATCGATTACTGTGGCATTGGTCTGTGTTCCGCCAACCAGCAGGAATACGTCTGCCTCCGGTGCATTGCAGGCTTTTCTAATCTTTTCTTTCGCATCTTCTGTATATGGATCCTGACCATAGCCCACTGTTTTCTCCAGGTTTGTCTCCATCAGCTTCTTCATGATCGCAGGATGCGCACCTTCCATGTAGTCACTGGCGAAATATAAACGTGATTCTGTATTTTCCATTTTTATCGTTATGTCCTTTCTACTGCACTATTTGCGCATTTGACTTTTTTATTCATAGCTTCTGTTCTGTACCGGAACGCTATTCATTCTGTTACTCTATTTTTCTTAGCATTTCTCCCATCTGCTCTTCTGACTTTCACAGATGGAATTCCACTGACAATTCCCACAGATTTCTTTCCTCTTTCCTGATGCCAGGATTTTCTTTTGAACAACATCTGTAAAATCATCAAATTCCATAATCTGTCCATTTTCCAGACCGCACAGTTCCAGCACTGCATTGTCATATGCTTCTACAAGCGAAAAGGAAGAACAGCATCCTTTTTCATTATTGGGACAGGCAGAACAGATCTCGTCTGTATCTGCATGAAGCTGTATCTTCGCTCCCTTCTGGAAAATATCCAGCATTTCCTGCATATGTGCGGAAAACCCATCACTGTATCCCTCACCCTTGAAATATGCAAGGCACATTCCATGGTGAGGGCGTAGTGGAATATTTTTTATAAAAGACATCTTTGTGCACCCTTCTCCTTAATTTTTTAACATATTGGATACTTTAACACAAAGCGTTTTTATTGACAACTTTTTTTATTTTATAGTTTACAATTCAATAATTCTATATACTGGTCGGATTTCATCAGACTTACTGGATAAAATCAGAAAAATCCTTTTTTACTTTTTCTTCATTTACCAGCCTTAGCTACCCTCATATTATAAAGAAAGGTACCCAATGATGCCAGAATAATCAGCACATATCCTGTAAAGCTGTACTTATCCGGAATCTCTCCAAACAGGACAAATCCCAGCATCGTGGCAAAAATAATCTGCGAATAATCAAAGATGGAAATCTTCCCTGCAGGTGCATAGGTGTATGCAGCCGTAATCGTAAACTGTCCGCCCGCTGCGAATAATCCTGCCATCAGCAATGTCACAAGCTGTTTCATACTCATGGGTGTGAAATGGAACAACATCCACGGCACAACCGACAAACAGGAGAAAAATGAAAAATAAAACACGATAACCGGTCCCTTCACTCCGTGAGTTCCCAGTACACGCACCATCGTATAGGCAATTCCTGCTCCCAGTCCACCGCAGACTCCTATCAGTGCCGGAACAAGTGCCGCATTCTGAAATCCCGGTTTCACTACAAATAAACATCCGATAAACGCCAGCGCAACACACGCAGCCTGCGCCGGTCTGATCTTTTCCTTTAACAAAAGGAATGAAAAAATAATCGCAAAAAACGGAGATAACTTATTCAGGATCGATGCATCTGCCACCAACAGATGGTCAATGGCGTAAAAGTTACACAGAATCCCCAGTGTCCCGCACACACAACGCAGGATCAGTGGTCCCCAGTATTTCTTATCCACCTTCGGCACTGTACGATTTTTACAGAGAATCACCGCCGCAAACACCGCCGCCACCAGATTCCGGAAGAAACTCTTCTCCACAGACGGCAGATCACCTGCCAGACGTACGCTCACATTCATACAAGCAAAGAAAAACGCCGACAGGATGATCATTATCATACCCTTTATGTAATTTTCCTGTTTCATCAGATTTAACCTGCCTTTCTGTCCATGCAGACAGCTTCTTTTTATCATATGCCGTCTGTCATCTACCTGTTAATCATATCACGGACAATCGTTTTAGTACAAATAGATTTTTTATTCCAGCAACACTCTAAAAAGGGTTGCTGACCTGATTTTACATCCCATTGACTTTTCCAGATGCTTGTGTTACTCTAACACAAGAAAAATCTGCATATAGATGATAACAACGGGAGCCTGTGGGACAGGCTGAGAGGAAGATAGATCTTCGACCGCACCTGATATGGATAATGCCAGCGTAGGTACTGTATTTGTATATTAAAATCTGCCAGTGTGTTATTCCGGCAGATTTTTTTTGCAGGATTTTATCTGTTTCCTGCACAACTGATAATGTCTGCTTCAGCAGACCAAATCTTCATTTCAAGGAGGTTCATTATTATGAACACAGACAGATCCAAAACATTCAGAATGGTCATGCTCGCCATGATGGTTGCCATCGGCGTTGTCATCTCACCCATTCTGAGAATCGAGGGTATGTGCCCTACTGCACACCTGATAAACATCGTCTGCTCCGTACTTCTGGGACCGTGGTATTCACTTCTTTGTGCCACTCTCATCGGAATCATCCGCATGATGTTTATGGGTATCCCGCCACTTGCACTGACAGGTGCCGTATTCGGTGCATTTTTATCAGGCGTTTTCTACCGCGCTTCTCATGGAAAGATTATCTGCGCAGTGATCGGTGAGATCTTCGGAACCGGTATCATCGGCTCTCTGGTTTCCTATCCTGTAATGACATTTCTTATGGGCAGAAGCGGACTGAACGCATTTTTCTATACACCAATGTTTCTGGCAGCAACCTCCATGGGTGGCACCATTGCCTATTTCTTCCTGAAAGCCTTAAGTCACACAGGAATGCTTGCCAAATTTCAACAAAGCCTTGGAGCAAAAGTATATGACCGTAAATCAGACAAATCCCAGACAACTGACCCGAGCAGCACAGCCGCTGATTCACTGCATCACTAATCCAATTTCTATCCATGACTGTGCTAATATTATTCTGGCGGCCGGAGGCCGCCCGATCATGGCAGAACATCCCGCTGAAGTAGCTGAGATTACCAGAAGCTCTCATGCACTGGCACTGAATCTTGGAAATATCACTGATGCGCGTATGAAATCCATGCCTGAATCTCTGAAAACTGCAGCCAGTCTCCACATCCCTGTTATGCTTGATCTGGTAGGTACTGCCTGCAGCAATCTGCGTTACGAATTTGCAAACAGACTTATGAACATTCATATGCCGGAACTTCTCAAGGGCAATATGTCTGAGCTTCTTGCCATGTCCGGCCAAACCACCCATGCCATCGGCATTGATGCAGGGGACGAGGATACCGTCACAGATATCAATCGGATTCATCTGCAGGAACTTTTCCAGGAAAAAGCTGCTCAATGGAACACTACACTCCTGATCACTGGCAAGGAAGATATGATCGTTTCTGCAAACAAATGCTCATTTATCAAAAGAGGCACTCCTGCCATGTCGCAGATCACCGGAACCGGCTGTATGCTTGGCATGATCTGTGCCACTTATCTGGCAGTCACAGATCCTTTCACTGCAGCTTTCACTGCAGCTACAGAATTTGATATCGCCGGCGAAAGAGCTGAAAAAAACAGCTCCGGCCCCGGAAGCTTCCAGGTGGAGCTGTTTGATCAGTTTTACCAGTTATCCTTATAATAAGTAGGTGAAAAAGTGCCTATATGCCCTCATATAACGAAATGCTCAGAGGATGAATAATGTTTTTTAGGCCTCAACAGGCTTCAATGGCAAATTCTTCTCTCTCAAAGGGCGATTTATAAATCAAACTCGTCTTCTATCTTTTCCTGTTCGTCTATAATATTCATCCTTATCTGCATACATCAGCTTATCAGCCATTGCCTTAATTTCTTCAAAATTAAGTTCTATATGTTCTGAACAAACAACTACTCCCTTAGACACACTAAGTTCAGAAATAAGATTTCCCTGGAAGTTTTCAGTTAAATAATCAAATGTCTTAACTGCATCCTGTGCTTCTTCTCTCGTTCCTCTCAGTAATGCAACAAACTCATCGCCACCTACACGATACGTCCTTCCAAGACCTGAGAATGCATTAACCATACACTTCGAAGCGCCAATAATTAACTCATCCCCTGCTTCATGACTAATATTATCATTAGCTGCTTTTAAACCGTTCAAATCCATCATAATAAGAACGTATTCTATTAAGTTATTATTTTTCTTGATTATTTCACAGTCAGCTTCAAACCCTCGTCTATTATATAAGCCTGTAAGCTCGTCCTTTATAGATGCTTCATATCTTCTGTTGTATGCATCCTTTGCCTTCTTCTCTCTCATACTAATAATAACAAATGAAGTTGCCATTATTAATACGCCTGCGATAAAGATTAAAACAATTGGAAGTATAATTTTATTTACATCCAATTTAACAGGATTATTATCTCTTATTACTATATACCAATCAAATCCTTCGAGATACTTGGTCATATAACAGCCATTCTCCGATAACTGATAATAAAAATCATCATCTGATATATTTCCAAAATATGAATTATCCAAGTAGCCTGTTTCTATAGAACTTACATCCGTATCAACCTGTATAAGTCCATCATGATTAACTAAATATACTTTGATATTGTATTCTTCCTCGAACCTGGCAAGTATGTCTACAAGGTCATTCATATCAACTCCGACACCACATACTCCCAAAATGTCTCCATTCGTGTCAATAATACCGTAATTAATAAACACCGAAAGACTCCCGTTATTATCTTCATCAGTATCAACATTAACTATATATCTTTTCCCTGAATCCAAGTAATCCTTATACCATATATCATGGCTGTCATTTTCAACATCAAGATACCTACTTATTCCACTATATGTATAATATGCTCTTGTTTTATCCGAAACAACAAATACCATTTTATAATCAAATTCATTACCAATGGATACCAGACGATTAGTTATATCGTCTTTGACACTCTCCGCCTCTTCTCTGGTTTTCCCCTCTATGTAGGTTCTTATATCAATATCACTGCTAATCGTCTGAGAAACAGTAATTAGCTTAATAAATTCATTCTCAACCTTTGCTGAAACCATCTGCGCAATTGTTCTGCTCTGTATTTCAGAGTTTTCCTTAGTTACCTGCTGAATCACATTCACACATGCTATGATGGAAACACTCATGCTAAGTAGCATTATGATAAACATAATAACAGAATCAAATCTGCTGTCATTAATCATATTCGTATGTTCATCCCCATTATGAGACCAATCATACATATATGCAGCAAACATTACGAATGAACCTATTCCCAGTCCTAAATTGGTTATAGAAAATCCATAAATAAAGGACTGTACAACTGTTGCAATTATTGGAATAAACGAAAACAACATCATTGAAATGAAGCTTCGTTTTTTCAAATACTTTCTATACTTAATCGCCATACCTGCTCCTATAAATATGACGACAAGTGATATTAGTGTATATACATACCAGGAATTATTCCTGTGATAATAATTTGCCTCATCGAAATAATACATCCATGGATAAAACAAATTAACCACAACAATGAAAATATTAATGCACGAAAAGATATTAGCAATTTTAACACTATTGCCACTTACTTCAGCACCTTTTTCAACAAAAACAGAACTAACAAACCTAACATAGGTATTTGCCATTGCTATGTTCATAGCAAATACCATAAGATTAGCAATTCTAGTATAACATAAATTAAATAAGTACCATATATTTTAAACTAAATATGTGATATACTATTCTCATCAACGAAAGGATGGTTGTTATGAAA